>CAZQLF010000001.1:0-2982 GCA_964594035.1 uncultured Rhodospirillaceae bacterium
CGTGGTGGTGCTGACTCACGCCCATCTCGACCACACCGGCTATCTGCCGCTGCTGGCGCGCAACGGCTTTGCCGGCAAGGTCATCTGTACCACTGGCACGCGTGACCTCTGCGGCATCCTGCTGCCGGATTCCGGTCACCTGCAGGAACAAGATGCGGAATTTGCCAACCGGCATGGATTCTCCGACCACAAGCCAGCGTTGCCCCTTTACACCGAAGCCGATGCGCGCAAGGTGCTGACCCAGTTCGACGCCACCACCTACAACACGCCGCGCGATCTGGGTGGTGGCGTATCAGTGACTTTCCGCAATGCCGGCCACATCCTGGGCGCTGCCACTGCGACGATTGCCACCGGAAGCCGCACCATCGTATTCACCGGCGATCTCGGCCGGCCGAACGATCCGATTCTGCCCCCGCCCGATCCCATCGCCGCGGCCGACTACCTGCTGGTGGAATCGACATATGGCGACCGCAAGCACGATGCGCGCGATCCAGCGACGGTGCTGGCCGAGGTTATCAACCGCACGGTCCAGCGCGGCGGCACGGTCGTCGTCCCCGCCTTTGCCGTGGGCCGGGCGCAGTCGCTGCTCTATTACCTGCAGCGCCTGAAGGCCGCCTCGAAGATTCCCGACCTGCCGATCTACCTCGACAGTCCCATGGCTATCGACGCCAGCGAAATGCTCGCGAACCATTGCAGCGAGCTTCGCCTCAGCCCCGAGCAATGCCGCGCTATGTCGGGTGTGGCGCGGCCGACGCGCAGCGTTGATGAATCCAAGGCGATCGATCGCAGCAAGGTGCCGTCCGTCATCATCTCGGCCAGCGGCATGGCAACGGGCGGGCGCGTGCTGCATCACCTTGCCGTCTTCGCGCCCGACCCGCGCAGCACGATCCTGTTCACCGGTTATCAGGCTGCGGGCACGCGAGGCCAGCTGATGGTTGCCGGCGCCAAACAGATCAAGATGCATGGCGGCATGGTGCCTGTGCGCGCCGAGGTGATGAATCTCGGCATGCTGTCGGCCCATGGCGATGCCGATGAAATCATGGGCTGGCTGCGCAACTTCAAACGGCCGCCGCGCCAGACCTTCGTCATCCATGGCGAAGGCTCAGGCTCCGATGCGATGCGCCAGCGCATCCAGGACGAGCTCAAATGGTCCGCATCGGTGCCCAGCTACCGCGAGGACGTGGAGCTGGATTAGCCAGTCCCACCACGCCGATGCCCTGGCGCCGAACCGGCGCAGGCCGCCCGCCCCGTCGGCAAGCCTCGCCGATGGGCCGCCATCGCCTTCGGTTTGCCTTCTGGCGGTCGCGGCCGCGCAAGCCCGACGACAGCGGCGACCTCCCGTGAGAAATCCGGGCTAGAAGCCTTCGCCCGCGGCAATCCCTTCCTCGACCTGAGTAATGGCCTGGTTGACCAGGTCCAGCGCGTTCTCGCGGTGTCCCGACTTGTTATGCGTGGCAATCGAAAGCTGCCCCTGTGCACTGCGCAGGGATTGAAGCGCGCTGCGCATATGCGGCTGATCCGCCTGCGCCGTCTGCGTGGCGCCGAGTACCGCACCAAGCGTGGCAGCCGCCGCGCTCGCCAGAATGATGCGGCGCCGGTCCAGATCGCTCGTAGAACTCATGAAACATCTCCCTTGATGGCGTTGAACGACAACCCCCTCGGAAGCGTTCCGGCGGCCGCGAGTATGACGGCGGGCACGAGAGTTTCAATCCGTTCCGCGCCCAGTGGTCGTGAATAAAGACAAGGCCGGCGGATTTCTCCGCCGGCCCTACCCCATTCAGGAAGTTGATGGTCGCCTAGCTGCCGTAGACGTCGAAGTCGAAATACTTTTTGGCGATCTTGTCGTAGGTCCCGTTGGCGCGGATTGCCGCAATCGCCGCGTTCAGCTTGGCCTTGAGGTCCTGGTCGGTCTTGCGCACGCCACCGCCCACGCCGGTGCCGAACACCTCGGTATCGTTCATCGGCGGCATTCCCTTGACCTCGAGATCCTTGCCCTGGTCGGTCTTCATGAACTCGTTCAGGACGACAGCATCGGCCATTTCGAGGTCGAGGCGGCCGGCGGCGAGATCGGCGTTGGAGTTGTCCTGGGTGTCATAGATCTTCAACGACGCCGAGGGGAAATACTTGCTGACGAAGCGGTAATGCGCCGTGTTGGTTTGCACCCCCACGGTTTTGCCCTTCAGGCTGTCCGGGTTCTTGAAGTCGATGGTGATCTGCTCCGACTTCGGCCCGATGATCTCGGCGGGCGTGTGGTAGTACTTGTCGGTGAAGTCGATCACCAGCTTGCGTTTCTCGGTGATCAGCATGGAAGACCAGATCACGTCGAACTTGCTGGCCTGAAGTGCCGGGATGATGCCGTCCCAGGCTACTTCGACGATGGCACATTTCGCATTCATCTGGGCGCAGACTGCGTCCATCAGGTCGACTTCGAAGCCGACCCACTTGCCGGAAGAATCCTTGCTCTCGAATGGCGGATAAGGCTCGGCTGCGATGCCGAAGCGCACCGTATCCTGGGCACGGGCGGCAAAGCTCGTCAGCGCCAGCACGAGGCTGAGGACGATACCCCCGAGAAGACGTTTCTTCATATGCTCTCCCTTATGGTTGTTTTGCTGTTTGTTGTGACGGCCCGAAAGGTCTTATGCCTATGAGCCGCCGGCGTTCTCGCACTGGAACGGAATAGCGCGTCAGCGCTAGCGTCCTCCCGCTTGATACCAATTTACATTTGGTATCATTTTCGTTTATTATCGATCTGGAGCCTTGCATGGGGCCTTTACGGCCGTCAACATGCCGGGCAAGTGAATTTTGAAACCAATTTCTGTTGGTATCGTCATGCGCCGTCAGGAACGGGCCATCCAGAAACTCGACGCGCTGCTAGCGGGGGGCCGCTTCCCGCTCAACAGCCGCCTGCCGCCCGAGCGCAAGCTGACCGAGGATCTGGGGCTCAGCCGCAGCGCGCTACGCGAAGGGCTCGAGGTGCTGGAG
>CAZQLF010000001.1:2992-23481 GCA_964594035.1 uncultured Rhodospirillaceae bacterium
GGGTGTGTGCCCGGGGGACAACTGTGCGAGGGTGTGGGGCTGAGCAGGAGCGAGTTGCGGGAAGGGTTCGGGGTGCGGGAGGCACAGGGGCGTATCTGGCGCCATGTCGGCCGCGGCACCTTTGTCGGCAACCGGCCGTTGGATACGCCAGCGAGACTCTCGGTGATCTCGGCCCAGACCAGTCCCGTCGAGATGCTCGAGGTGCGGCTGCTGTTCGAACCAATCCTGGCGCGGCTGGCGGCTCTGAGAGCAACCGATGCCGATATCGGTCATATGCAGCATCTGTTGGAGCGCAGCGAGGCGGCGCGCGATCCCAAGACCTGGGAGCTGTGGGACGGGCGACTGCATCGCATGGTGGCGGAAGCGGCCCATAACCGCCTGCTGCTCTCGCTGTTCGATTCCTTCAACGCCATGCGCAGCCAAAAGACTTGGGGCCAGCTGCGCCAGGCGGCCTTGACGCCGGAGCGCCGCGAAGCCTATTGCCGCCATCACCGCGCCTATGTCGCCGCCATTGCCAAACGTGACCCGGTGCGGGCCGAGGATCTCATGCGCCGCCATATCGAGGCGGTGCGCGCCGGTCTGCTGGAGGCAGCCCATGGCGCCAGCTGAGGGCGCGAGCATGCCCGCATCCCTTCTCGCCATGCTGGAATCCGGCAAGGCTTCGGCGCCGGCCATCGGTGCACCCGGCCGGGCAACACTGGATCGCGCCGGCCTGCGCCGCCAGGTCGAGGCGCTATGCGGGGCCTTGCGGGCCTTGGGCGTGGGCAAGGCGGATCGCGTTGCCATGGTGCTGCCCAATGGTCCGGAGATGGCGGTTGCCTTCCTCGGCGTTGCTACCTGTGCTGTCGCCGCCCCCTTGAATCCGGCCTATCGCGCCGAGGAGTTCGATTTCTATCTCTCCGATCTTGAGGCCCGGATCCTGCTGATCGAGGAAGGGCTCGAGTCACCGGCGCGCGGCGTGGCGCAGCGCCGCAGCATTCCGATCATCGATGTCCGCGGCCCGGTGGACCAGCCGGCGGGTAGCCTGCAATTGCTGCGCGATGGCACTCCGATCACGCCGGCCAAACCCGATTTCGGCGGAGCCGAAGACGGCGCCCTCGTGTTGCATACGTCGGGCACCACCTCGCGGCCCAAGATCGTGCCGCTCGCCCAGAAGAACCTGCTGGCCTCGGCCCGCAACATCTCGGCATGCCTGGCACTCACCTCCGCCGATCGTTGCCTGGTGATCATGCCGCTGTTCCACATCCATGGTTTGATCGGCGCGCTGACCTCCTCGATGCGCGCGGGCGCAAGCGTCTTCTGTCCACCGGGGTTCAACGCGCTGAAGTTCTTTTCCTGGCTCGATGAGTCTGGGGCGAGCTGGTATTCCGCCGTGCCCACCATGCATCAGGCGGTCCTGGCGCGCGCCGAGCGCAATCGCGATGTGCTTGCCCGGCGCAAGCTGCGGCTCATCCGCTCTTCCTCGGCCTCACTGCCGCCCCAGGTGATGCGCGACCTGGAAGCAACCTTCGGCTGCCCGGTCATCGAATCCTACGGCATGACCGAGGCCTGTCATCAGATGGCGAGCAACCCGCTGCCGCCCAGGGCCCGCAAGCCCGGCACGGTGGGCGTCGCCGCCGGCCCGGATGTGGCGATCATGGGTAATGGTGGCGCGCTGCTGAGCAGTGGCGAGGCGGGCGAAATCGTCATCCGCGGCGAGAACGTCACCGCGGGCTATGCCAACAATCCCAAGGCCAATGCCGAAGCCTTCCGCAATGGCTGGTTTCGCACCGGCGATCTCGGGCGCCTCGATGCTGAGGGTTACCTCACCATCGAGGGCCGGCTGAAGGAGATCATCAACCGTGGCGGCGAGAAGATCGCGCCGCGCGAGGTAGACGAGGCGCTGCTGGATCACCCGGCCGTCGACCAGGCGGTCACCTTTGCCTTGCCCCATGACAAGCTGGGCGAAGATGTCGCCGCAGCCGTGGTGCTGCGCGAGGGCCAGATGGCGAGCGAGGCGGAGCTGCGCGAGTTCGTCGCCCGCAAGCTCGCCGACTTCAAGGTGCCGCGCCGCATCATCTTCTTGGCGGAAATCCCCAAAGGTCCCACCGGCAAGCAGCAGCGGATCGGGCTTGCCCAGCGGCTGGGGCTTGCCGCCTAACCCTCAAGCCAGCAGGAACCAGCATGCGCGATTTCGAGCTTCCCGGGCGTTCGCCCATCCGCGTGACGGAGGCTGCCGCCTCCACATCCCATCCGCTTGCCACGCTGACGGCCATGGCGGTGATGAAGGATGGCGGCAATGCGATGGACGCGGCGGTCGCGGCATCGGCCGTGCTGGCGGTGGTGGAGCCCCAGTCGACTGGCATCGGTGGCGATTGCTTCGTCATCTATGCGCCCGGGGGCGGCAAGGACCTCATCGCCTATAACGGTTCCGGCCGTTCGGCGAAGGCCGCGAGCATCGAGTGGTATCGCAAGCGCGGGTTTACCGAGTTCCCGGTTTATGGTCCCCATGTTGTCACGGTGCCCGGAGCCATCGATGCCTGGGCGCGGCTTGTAGCCGATCACGGCAAGCGCGATCTTGGTGCCCTGCTGCAGCCGGCGATCGGCTTCGCGGAAAACGGCTATGTGGTGGCCGACCGCGTGGCCTTCGACTGGGCGCGCACGGCCGAGCGGCTGGCGGGCGATCCCCATGCCAGGCGCATTTTCCTCCCCGGTGGGCGCGCGCCGAAGGCGGGCGAACGTCACAGCCAACCAGCGCTGGGCGCCACATTGCGCGCCATCGCCAAGAAGGGCCGCGATGCGTTCTACAAAGGCGCGGTTGCCGAAGAGATCGTCAAGCATCTCAAATCCCACGGCGGGCCGCATGAGATGGAGGATTTCGCTTCGGCAGCGGGTGAATATGTAACGCCGATCCGCACGAAATATCGCAGCGCGGATATCTGCCAGATTCCGCCCAACAATCAGGGCCTGACCGCGCTGATCATGCTGAACATCCTTGCCGGGTTCGATCTCGGCAAGCTCGATCCGCTGAGCGCCGAGCGGTTGCATCTGGAAGTGGAGGCCGGCCGGCTCGCCTATCGCGTGCGCGACCGCTATATCGCCGATATGGATCACGCCGGCGTGCCGGTGAAGAAGCTTCTGTCACCGGCTCATACGGCCGAATTGCGCGCCATGATCGATCCCGACCGCGCGATGAAGAAGCTGCCGGCTTCGTCGATGAACCGGTCGGAGACGATCTATCTTTGCGTCGTCGATCGCGACCGCAACGCCGTCAGCTTCATCAACTCCGTCTATCACTCCTTCGGCAGTGCGTTGGTGGCACCCCGCTCCGGCGTGATGCTGCAGAATCGCGGTGCCAGCTTCCGTCTTGATCCAGATCACCCGAACGCCATTGGCCCGGGCAAGCGGCCGATGCACACCATCATGCCGGGCATGGCGCTCAGCGGCGGGAAGGCCCTCATGCCTTTCGGCGTGATGGGTGGCGATTACCAGCCGTTCGGCCATGCCCATCTTCTGACGAACGTCCTCGACTATGGCATGGACCCGCAAGCCGCATTGGATTGCGCCCGCGTCTTCTATGATTCCGGCGCGCTGGAGGCCGAGCGCGGCATTCCTGCCGCTTCGCTCAAGGGTCTGCGCGCGAAGGGCCACAAGGTCGTCGAGGCGCCGGAAGCCTTGGGCGGGGGCCAGGCGATCCGGATCGACTGGAAAGCGGGCACGCTGACGGCTGGGTCCGACCCGCGCAAGGATGGCTGCTCGCTCGGCTGGTAGAGCCTAGTACCGCCAGATCAGCAGATAGCGCCACAGGCCCGGGATCTGACCCCATTCGCGCTGCAGGCGCATATGGTCGGCCAGCAGCTTGGCGTAGCGCGAATTGGCATAGAGCTGTGACAATCTGCCGGACTTCACGCGGTGGTGCCAATACGCCAGCGTTTCCGGGATGACGCCGATGCCGAAGCGTTCGGCAAAGCGCAGGTTGAAATCCCAATCGCCCAGCACCGGCAGGTCGGTACGGTAATTGTTGATGGCTTCGGCGGCCACTCGGTCGAAAAGAAAGGCGATGGGTGGAAAGCGGTTGTGCCGGCGCAACGCGGCCGCCGGGACCGGATCGCCAGGCAGAAGCATGCGCCGCCGGGAAGCCTCGACGAAACTGCCATCGCGATAGCGCTCGGAGATGATGTCGGTGCCGGTGATCACGCCGCGGCGCGCCTCACCAGCCCCCTCCAGATAGGCGACGGATTTCGCGAGGAAATCGGGATGCCAGCTGTCGTCATCGTCATGGATGACCAGATAGCGGCTGCGGCTGTCGGCAATGCCATGATTGCTCGCGGCCTGCATGCCCTCGCTGCGTTCGCGATGAATCAGCTGCAGCCGTCCGTCCAGCGCTTTGGCGTGACGCTCGGTGACGGCGCGGATGGCGGGCAGGTTGCCGGCATCGTTCACCACCACCAGGCGCCAGTCGGTGAAGCGTTGCGCCAGGATGCCGCGCACCGCCCGGTCGAGGGTGATGGGCCGATCCTGGGTGCGGGTGACAATGGCAACGAGCGGCTCGGCCATCAGCCAAACCCTTCCCGCCTTGTCAAAGACCCGCAGGCCACCATCGCAATCTGCCAGTCCCCTCGTCGCACCTAGTGTCTGATTGTATGCCCGGGGATTGGCCGGTTGCCACCGCTTCGTTGGTGTCTGGCGTGCCGGACGCCTCAGCCCAGCCCGCGCAGCTCCTCGAAGGAGACCATGACATGGGCGCGATAGGCGGGCCGCGCATTCAGGCGCTGATACCAGGCCCGGATACCACCCAGCCCTGGCTGCTCGATGGGCATCTCGTAATAGCGGTAAAGCGTTGCGCCGATGACGATATCGGCCATCGAGAGCTGGTCGCCCAGCATGAAGGGCTTATCGTCCAGCTGACGCTCCACCACGGCATAGTGTGAGCGTAACCGCCGCGCGCTTTCCGCCACCGCCTGGGGATTGCGCTTTTCCGGCTTCTGGCGGACGGCCTCAAAGAACAGGGCGTAGAAGTCTGGCGCCAGCGTGGTCTGCATCCAGTCCATCCACTGGTCGGCCTGGGCACGGCGGCCGGGATCGGAGTCCCACAGCTTGCCCTCGCCGTAACGCGCCGAAAGATAGCGCACGATGGCATTGCTTTCCCAGACGATCGCGCCGCCATCCTCGATGGTCGGGATGCGGGCGTTGGGATTCATCTTCAAGTATTCCGGCCGGTCGAGCCCGCCGAACTTGCCGCCGGCATCGACGCGCTCATGGGGAATGGCGAGCTCGCCCACCGTCCACATGGCCTTCTGCACGTTCAGCGAATTGGTGCGGCCCCAGATCTTCAGCATGGCTATTCCCCGATGTCGGTGTAGTCGGGCGCGCGCCAGCCCAGCGTGACGGAGGCATCGGCCAGAAGGCTCGCCAAATGCGTTGCCTCCTTCTCGAAAAGTCCTTCGGGAATCTGATCGAGTGTGTCCACTTGCAGCAGCCCGTGAATGGCGGCGATTTCGCTATCGATCTCTTCCGCCAGGAAGTGCTTTTTTGCCCGCACGGCGTCGGCAAAGACGAAGCGCCAGATGCGCTCGACCCCGTCGAGGCCGTTCTGGAAATCCGTCAGCGTATTGCCGCTGGCGGTCGATGGGCCGCCATCGGTACGCTGGTCGCCCATCTCGAACGCCCAGGTCGACGCCGAGGCGATCAAGTAATAGCCGGTGAACTTCGCCTGATGCAGCACACGCTGATAGGTGCCGAGATTGTCGAGCAGGCCCTGGATCTGGCGGACGTCGATCTGGGGGGATGGGGCAAACAGCGTCGCCTCGATGGCATGAAACCCCATCTTGGCGTCGGGCCAGACGTCGATCTTCTTGTCGAGGCCGGGAAAGAGATCGGCGGTAAAGGCTTCGCAGCGCATCCAGATTGCATGGGTATCGAGCCAGGCCTGGCGCGTGCCCTTGAGATCACGCCGCTCCACGGCGGCCGCCATTTTCTGCACGCCGGCGATCATCGCATCGATATCCGGGGCAGCGACCTGGTCCTTGAAGGCGGCGGCCTTGGCGTCGAGCGCCTGCAACAGCTCCTCGTCCGGGGCAAAACTCGGTGCCCCACTCGCTGCGGCAGGAAGCGGCATCAAAAGGGCTGCGCCCAACAGCACGAAACCCAGGGTCAATCCCCGCAATCCAACTGACCCTGTCATGATTTCTCCCCTCTGGATGCGCCTGCCAGCACGCCCTTTGCTTATGCCATGCGGGCGCGCTGCCAGCCAATCATTAACGCCCGATGGGCCGCTTCGACACTGGTCTGGTTCGCGCCGGGCGCAGCCAGAAAAGAGCGACGGCAGCCCCGGCAAAGGCGAGCAGGCTCGCCAGGATCATCACCCAGCGATATCCCGCAACGAAGGCATTCATGATCGCGGACTGCAGCAAGCTTTGCTGCTGGCTATCGAGGCCGGGCGGCAGGCTCGCCGCGGCGAGTTTGGCACGCTCGCCGGCGAGTGCTGCGAGTGCATCGGCCGGCAGGGCTAGGCTCGCCAGCGCCTGGTCGAGGGCCGCACCAAAGCGCTGCGCGAGCACAAGGCCGAAAAGGGCGATCGCGAGGAGGCCACCCGTGCGCGCAACCATGTTGTTGATGGCAGAGGCAACCCCCACATGCTCGTTGCCGGCGGCACTCATCGCCACGACGGTCACCGGCGCCACGCAAATACCCATGCCAAGCCCCACCACCATCAGCGCCGGCAGAACACCGAACTCATAGGGTGTCGCGGCACTCGGCACTGCCAGCAGCAAGTAGCCGAGCCCCGCAACGAGCGATCCCACGATCAGCGGCCGCTCTGCCCCCCAGCGATCGGCAAGGCCGCCTGCCCAGCGCGACAGGATGGAGATCACCACCACACAGGGAAGCAAGGCGCCGCCCGCCTGCAGCGGTCCAAAACCCTGCACCTGCATCAGCCGGAAGGGCACGAAGAAGAGCGCACCCGACAGCGCCGACCAGAGCAGCAGGGTAAAGATCTGGATGCCGGCGAAGATCGGCAGGCGGAACAGACGCAGTGGAATCATCGGATGGCGGCTGCGCCGTTCAATGAGGAAGAACGCGGTGAGTGCTGCGATGCCCAGCGCCATCGGCCAGATGGCGCCGGCGTCGGTGAAGTTCGTCTGTCCGGCCCGAATGAGGCCGAAGGTGAGGCCGCCGAGGCCGAGAGTTGCCAACAATGCGCCCGGGATATCGAGACGGCTTTCCTCGCGCCCGCGGCTTTCAGGCAGCCTTGTTTGCGTGATGACAAGGGCGGCTGCGGCAAGCGGCAGGTTGATCAGGAAAACCCAGCGCCAGGAGAGTGTGGCGATCAGCCAGCCGCCGAAGGCAGGCGCGATCGCCACGCAGACGCCGCTGGCGGCCGACCACAGGCCAATCGCACGTCCTCGCCGCTCGGCGGGAAAGCCGGCGGCGAGGATGGCAAGCGATCCCGGCATCAGCAGGGCGCTGCCGGTGCCCTGTACCGCGCGGGCGATAATGAGCGATATCGGATCGGGTGCGAGCCCGCAGGCGGCCGAGGCCACGGCGAAGATGGCAATGCCAAGGGCAAAGCAGCGCCGGCGGCCATAGAGATCGCCTAACGTGCCGCCGGCCAGCACGAGAGCTGCAAGGAACAGCGTGTAGGCTTCGACCACCCATTGCGCTTCGGCAAAGGTGGCGCCGAGACCGCGCTGGAGAACCGGCAGAGCCACGTTCACCACCGTCATGTCGATGAAGGCCGTGCTGGAAGCGATGATGGTCGCTGCCAGAATCCAGGGCTCGCGGTTCGGCGATGGGGAAAGCATTTTGGTCGAACTGGGCGGGGCCTTGGTCTCGATGTTCATCGTGCCAGTGTCATCGAATTGATGAATTGGTCATGGCGCGGAAACTATCCGATGCGGGCCCGGCATGACATGACGGTTTGGCGACATGGCTGATATGCCACCCGTTCAGACTCGTAATGCCAATGAGCCGGCTCGGCTAATTCTTCACCGCTGTGCGGTTTCCCATTGCGGGTGGACCCAAACGGGCGCGTCGGAACGCGGCAGCCCCGGACGGCCGCAGATCATGTCGCTCGCCCGTTCGGCGATCGCGATGGTCGGGGCATTGGTATTGCCGCTGACGATCATCGGCATGATGGAGGCGTCGACGACGCGCAAGCCCTCCAGCCCATGCACACGCAGCTCGCCGTCGACGACCGACATCGGGTCGCTTGCCAACCCCATCTTGCAGGTGCCGACCGGGTGATAGCAGGTCTCGACGGCCTGGCGCACCCAGGCGTCGATCTCCTCATCGCTTGTCACGTTGGAACCAGGATAAATCTCCTCGCCGCGGTAAAGATCGAGGGCCTTCTGCGCCAGCACCTCGCGGGTCAGCCGCACGCCGGTCCGCATATCGGCGCGATCGAGGGGGTCGGCCATGTAGTTGAAGCAGATGGCGGGCTGCTGGCGCGGATCGGCGGAGCGCAACCGCACGCTGCCCCGGCTTCGCGCGCGCATCAGGTCGATATGCACCTGGAAGGCGTGAAAAGGCAGGCTGTCGACCGTGCCGGGCTTCACCGCGAGCGGCATGAACGTCAGCTGCAGATCGGGATGCTCGATGCCGGCACGGCTGCGGATGAAGGCGCCGGCCTCGAAATGATTGCTCGCGGCTCGGCCGCCATGGGTAAGGAACCACTGCAGGCCGACGAACCATTTGCCCGGCGCTCTCGCGGCGGGATAAAGGCTGACGGGCTGAAGGCAGCGATGCTGGATAACGATATCGGGATGGTCGTTCAGGTTTGCTCCGACACCCGGCAGGTCGTGCCGGACCTCGATCCCGATCTGGCGCAGGTGATCGGCGGGGCCGACGCCGGAAAGCTGCAGGAGCTGC
Organism: uncultured Rhodospirillaceae bacterium; assembly: GCA_964594035.1. Classification (GTDB taxonomy): domain Bacteria; phylum Pseudomonadota; class Alphaproteobacteria; order Dongiales; family Dongiaceae; genus DASXQK01. Next base: position 11,840 of record CAZQLF010000001.1, read on the forward strand.
GGCGAGTTGAAGGCGCCGCCCGCGAGGATCACTTCCCGTTCGGCGCGGGCCTGCATGCTGTGTCCTTCGCCGGCGCAAGCAACACCGACGGCGCGCTTGCCTTCCAACAGGATTCGCTGGACGAGGGTGCCGGTGACGACCGAGAGATTCGGCCGTGCGGAGGCCGGCGCCAGATAGCCGCGACCCACGCTCCACCGCCTGCCACTTCGCGTGGTGCGATCCATCGGGCCGAAACCCTCTTGCTGGCGACCGTTGGCATCCGCCGTGTAGGGATAGCCCGCCTCGATGCCGGCGCGAATGAAAGCCTCGGCCAGCGGCGATTGCTCGATCTTTGGCGATGAGACCGATAACGGGCCCTCGCCGCCACGATAGTCGTCGGCGCCCTTCTCATGACACTGAGCGCGCCTGAAGTAAGGCAGCAACTCGGCATAAGACCAGCCCTTTACCCCCTGCTGCGCCCAGTGATCGTAGTCGCGGGCATGGCCACGCACATACATCATGCCATTGATGGAGGACGAACCGCCGAGCACGCGGCCACGCGGATGGCCAAGTTGTCGGTTGTCGAGACAGGGCTCCGGCTCCGACGTGTAGGCCCAGTTGAACCGGTCGGAGGAGAGCAGACGGCCCATGCCCGAGGGCATGTCGATGGCCCAGTTCTTGTTGGTTGGCCCTGCCTCCAGCAGCAGCACGCGGATATCGGCGTCCTCGGTCAGACGCGCAGCGAGTACGCATCCGGCCGAACCGGCACCGACGATGATGTAGTCGAAGACTGCGCCGGCGTTTCGTCCGTCCGCCTTGACCCTCACGGACGGATCGCCTGGTACACCAGCTTGTGGAAATGATGGACCAGATGCTCGCTTTCATTGGTCCGCCCGGCGTCGATCATGTAGCGGCCCTGGTCATAGCCGAAGGAGCGCAGTCCCTTCTGTTGGGTGACGTTGAGCTGAATATCCTCCGGCCCCAACTCCTGGTTCATCCAGCGGATCGCGGCGTCAGTAACTTTCGGCCGCGGCCGGTCCGGCCCGTAATAGCCGAAGCGCAGCAGCGACTTTTCCGGCTCGAGCGGAATCATGACGAAGGTGCCGAGCATGTCGGTGAACGGAAAGCAGTAGAAGGTCGTGTTCGGCCAGATGCCGATATTGAAGAACCAGTCGGTCTGGTAGCTGGCCCCAGCCAGGCTTTCGCCATAAGCGGAAATCACGCCCGGCTTCGGCGGCGCCATATAGGTCCACCACTTGTCGTGATCCTTCAGGCGGTATTCCTTGAAGTCGATGAGGCCGGCGAGATGCTTGTGCACGGGGCCGGAGCGGTCGAAATGATAACCCTCGATGGAGTTATCCATGATGACCTTCCAGTTTGCCGGCACGATGACGTCGACTTCGTCCACCAGTTTCAGAGCGTCGAGGTCGGGGAAGAAGCGGCGCATCTCCGCATCCACGCCCGGGGTGATCGTCGATAGCGGCGCTGCGTTGGGGTTGAGATTGACGAAATAGAAGCCGGCGCAGGATTCAAGACGCACGGGCTTGAGGCCAAATTGCCCGGCGTCGAAATCGTCCAGGCGCTCGCTGCGCGGCGCGCGCTTCAAGGTGCCATCATGGGCGTAGCACCAGGAGTGATAGCCACAGCGCAGCAGGCTCGGCACGCGGCCGCGCCGCTCCAGGATCAGGCGATTGCCGCGGTGCTGGCAGACGTTGTGGAAGGCGCGCACCTCGCCATCCTGTCCGTGCAGCAGGATGACACTCTGATCGAACACGTTGAGGCAGACAAAGTCGCCGGGCTCGGCGAGCTCGTTGCGATGGGCGCCCGCATGCCAGGCCTTGTAGAAGATCGCGTCGCGCTCGCGGGCATAGACCTCGGGGTCGTAGAAGAAGCGGGCGGGCAAGGTCAGGGCATGGGCCGGATCGCCGACCTCCCAGGTGATTTTCTTCTCGATCATGGCACCTCTCCGTTCTCCAAGGCGCAAATGGTAGGAGCGGGGGCTCGCCCGGCTTGACGAATTGCGTCATACTGTCGACGCAAATGGTCAAGACACCCGAGGGCCCTCAAACGGTCACGCGACGCGTCGGCATCCTACTTCTGCCGAGTTTCTCGTGGCTGACGCTGGCTTCGCTGACCGAACCGCTCTTCGTCGCCAACTGGCTCTCGCAAGGCCAGCGGTATCGCTGGCAACTGCTGTCGCTGGAGGGAGCAAGTGTCGAAGCCAGCAGCGGGCTGCGCCTGCGGGTTGATGGCGCAATCGCCGGGGACGACCGGTTCGACGCCGTATTCGTGATGGCGAGTTTCGAACCCAAGCAGCATGCGGCGAACCGGCGCCTGCGCGCCTGGCTCCGGCGGCAGGCACGCTACGGCGCGGAACTTGCCGGCATCGAGACGGGCAGCGAGGCGCTGGCGGCGGCCGGCCTGCTTGCCGGTCATGAGGTTGCAACCCATTGGGACAATCTGCCGGGTTTCCAGGAGCTTTACCCGGAGTGCCGGGCGGTCTCGCATCTCTACACGCTCGATCGAGGGCGCATGACCTGCGCCGGGGCGAGCGCCGTGCTTGACATGACAATCGCCTGGATCGGCACGCATCACGGGCCGGCGCTGGCCGGCGAGATCGCCCAGCATCTGCTGCTGCGCTCGCGTCAACCGCAGGAGCTGCAGCTGCCGGCCGCTGCACCCACGCAGCCATTGCTGCAGCGCGTGCTGGCACTGATGGAAGAGACCATCGAGGAGCCGCTCTCCTGCGCGGCGTTGGCGCGGCGCCTGCGCCTCTCGCTGCGGCGCCTGCAGCGGTTGTTCCGTCGCGAGCTTGCCAGCACGCCCTCGCAGCAATACCGCAAGCTGCGGCTGGCGAAGGCCCATGCGCTGTTGCAGCAGACCGATCTGGCGGTCACTGAAGTTGCCTTCAGCGCCGGCTTCACCTCACCGGCGCATTTTTCGCGCCTATATCGGCGCAGCTTCGGCCGGCCGCCGAGCGCCGATCGCCGGCAAACAACCGATGCGCCGGTACTGCGCCGGCGCGCCTGATCGCGCGGCTTTTCTTTCCGGGTTATGCTTGGGTCATAACCGAGGGGTACGCCGATGAACGAGAACGCCCTGGGTCAGAAGCGCAGCGGCGGCCGCGCCGCGCGCCAGGCTGCCCGCAAGTCGACGAAGTCGAGCGCCGTGCGTCCCGGCCTTGAAGGCGGTTTCTATCGACCGCTGAGCGAGGCCGACATCAAGCGCGTGCATGGCGCGGTGCTGGAGGTGCTCGCCACCATCGGCATGGCCGATGCAAGTCCGGAGCTGATCAAACTGGCCAGCGGCCGCGGTGCAACGCTCACCGAGACCGGGCGCCTTTGCTTTCCGCCTGCGCTGGTGGAGGACATGCTGGCCAGCGCGCCGCGCGAATTCAGCATGTACAGCCGCGATGGCGAAAGCGATGTGCGGGTCGGTGGCAAGCGCGTCTACTTCGCCACCAGCGGCGAGGCGATCTCGATCTTCGATCCCCTGACCAAGCGCTTCCGGCCATCGACGCTGCTCGACATCTACGACCTGGCGCGGCTTTGCGATACGCTCGACAACATTCATCAGTTCGGTCAGCCCTGTGTTGCAACCGATCTCGATGATCCGCTCGAGCGCGATCTTTCGATTGCCTATGCGCTTGCTGCGGGCACGCGCAAAACCAGCGGCATGTCGATCGCCAAGGCCGAGAACCTGAAGACTGTCGTCGCCATGTTCGACGCCATCATGGGCGGTGAAGGGCGCTTTGTGCGCCGGCCCTTCTGCTCCATCGGCGGCTGCTGTCCTGTGGTATCTCCGCTGCGCTTTGCCCGCGACAGCCTCGATGTGCTGATGGAAACGAGCCGGCTCGGCCTGGTGGGCGATGTCGCGATCGCTGGCCAGGCGGGTGCGACAGCGCCGGTAACGCTCGCCGGCACGTTGGTGCAGTCGCTGGCGGAGACCATTGCCTGCCTGATGGTGGTGGGGTTCGTTCGGCCCGGCTGTCCGATGATGTTCGGCGCATGGCCCCTGGTCTCCGATCTGCGCACGGGCTCATTTACCGGCGGCAGCGGCGAACAGGCGCTGCTGATGGCGGCTGTTGCGCAAATGGCGAATTTCTATTCGCTGCCCGGCAGCGTGGCCGCTGGCATGACCGACGCAAAACTGCCGGACAACCAGGCGGGTTTCGAGAAAGGCGTGACCACCACCATCGTGGCGTTGGCCGGCGGCAATTTCGTCAGCGAATGCGCCGGCATGCTCGCGAGCCTCATCGGCGTCTCCTACGAGGCGCTGGTCATCGACAATGACATGCTGGGTTCGGTGCTGCGTACCTTGCGGGGTATCGAGGTGAATGACGAGACGCTGTCCGTCGAGGTCATGCGCGAAGTTGCTTCTGGCGCCGGGCACTATCTCGGCCATGCCGAGACGCTGGAAAAGATGGAAAGCGAATATCTCTATCCGCGCATCGCCGACCGGCGCAGCCCCGAGGCCTGGCGCGAAGCCGGTTCGCTCGACATCCACGAGGTCGCGCGCCAGCGCGTGCGCGAGACACTGTCGCAGCACTATCCCGTATACATTGAGCCGCGCCTCGACGAGGAGATCCGTTCGCGCTATCCGATCAAGCTGCGCCCCGACGATATGCGCCGCGACGGCGGGCGGTGGTAGCGGCGCTCAATTATCCGGGGATATGTGCCGGGGCGGGCAGGCGGTGGCCAGCGACGTCAATCACCGTGCTGCCGACGACCAGCATCGAGCCAAGGGCTTCGCGCCAGCCAAAGGGTTCGCCCGCGAGCAGTGCCGCGGTCACGATGCCGATGACCGCCTCCAGCGAGAAGATAAGGCTGACCCGCGAGGGCGGCAAATATTTGGCGCTCCACAGCCAGAGCCAGTTGATCGGCACGATCATGGCCAGCGCGTAGACGATGAGGCTGAGCACAAGCATCCATGACACCGCCGGCACCGGCCCGGCTAGGCTTGCAGGCAGAAGCAGCAACACGGCGAAAGAAACGGCGATGCAGCCCGCCATGGTCGCGGCAGTCTGCGCCAGGGCGCTTACTGCCGGTGTCTCGTAGACGCGCAATGAGCCATACGCAAAGACGATGCCCGAAAGCAGCGCCAGCCAGTCGCCGGCACTATGCGGCCAGGGCCAGCCATGCTCGCTACCCAGGATGATGAGCATTCCGGCGACGCACATCGCGATTGCGACGAGCCGTGCCGTCGACAATCTCTCACCCAGCACGAATCGGCTGAGCAGCGCACCCCACATCGGCGCCACATAGAACAGCAGCAGGGTCCGCACCACGTCCGTCAGCAGCATGCTGGCGCAATAAAGGCCGAGTGCCCCACCGTTGAGCAAGCCGCTGAACAGAACCGAGGCGATCAGCGGGCGGTTCCATGGGCTGCGCCACGGCAGCAACGGGAGCAGGATCACCAGCGAGACAATGGCGACCGCAAGTCCGGCCCAAGCGCTTTGCAGGCCCTGGCTTGCAACATAGCGCAACGGCAGCCAGTTGAATCCGGCGCCAGTGGCGGCGGCGAACAGCACCACCGTCGGCCACATGCCGGCCGGCCGCAGAACCGAGCTGCGATCCATGAATCCCCCGCTATCGATACGGGGCAATAGTGGTGGCTGGCGGACGTCCCGTCTAGTTCAGGCGCGAGCGGGCGCCGTCGGCGAGGCAGATCTCGCTGATGGCAAGACCCGGCGCCTTTTCCCGCGAGGGGAACACCTGCTTCAGGCGATCCTCGTGCACCGGCACCACGCGCCGGCGCTCATGGCCGACCGCCTTCAGCATCGCTTCGGTCGCCAGCAGCAGGTTGGTCTGGCTGCCGATGGCAAAGCCGACGGGAAGATAGACGTCGCCGTTCTCCGCCTTGCCCTCCAGCCCGCCGAGATTCTCATAGGCATAGACGAGATCGCCGGCCAGGACCCAGGCATCCTGGGATGGTAGTTTGCGATCGTTGCGCAGCTCGACCCAGAGCGAAGCGAAGCTGTGGGTATCGGGCGCCAGATGAAGATCGATGCCGGGTAGCACATCCTGCATGTCGCCCTTCACAAGCGTCAGCCGGCCCTGGCGCGCAAGCTCGGCACCCTTCGCCAGATCGCCGGGATCGATGGCGGTGGCGAGGAATTTCAGCCGCTCGGGCAATCCCAGCGCCCATACGGATTTCTCGATCTCGCGCTCGGCGATATAGAAATGCGCGCCGGGGAAGGCCTGGACATTGCCAAAATGGTCGAAATGAGCATGGGTGATGAAGACCGTGTTCACGTCCTCGGGCCTGAGGCCGCAGAGTGCGAGCGCTTCGCGCGGTCCGTGCCAGTGTTCCACGCCGTAGCCGACCGCCAGGGTCTCGCCGAAATCGGCATGATTGTGGCCGACATCGACCATCGCCACATGGTCCTTCGATTGCAGCACGACATAGGCATAGGGCATGGCACGGAAGCCCTGGTTATAGGCGCCATAGACAATGCTGCCCGTATCGGTCTTCGGCTGCGTGGCGTATTCCAGCACCCAGATGGAATAATCGGCCATCGCACTCGCCTAATGCGCCCCGGCGCAGCAGGCGCCGGAAAAATCGACGAGGACGAGGCCGTGCTGCGGACAACTGGCGCCGTGCAGAAGCCGGCGGATGCCGGCGAGCTCGCCGAGCATGGCCGATAGCTCGGCATCGTCGCGCATGCTTTGCGAAAACCGCTGCTCCAGTCGATCGAGCAACGCGCCGAGGCGCGTAACGCTTTCCACAACGGCATGGCCGGTCTTCGGCCGGAATGTGAGATCGCCTGCGACGCCGTCCTGCAGTTCGCGCCAACGCCGGAGCACAACGCCCAGCTGCTCCCGCAGGCGATCGGGATCGCTGCCGGCCCTGGCGAGCCTCAGCCAGCCCGCCGTTTGCCCGAGGAGGCTAACGGGGCCGTTGTAGCGCGGCTGGAGCAAGACCCGCCGTTCCGCGGCTTCCGCGCTTGTAGCCCACCCTGTCTGCATGGTTAGTGCGCCACCGGGGCCTGCTGACGCTGGCACCAGGCGCGTATGATGCGATCGGAGATCATGGCGACCAGAGAAATGGCAAGGCCGGCGGTGAGACCGAGACCCGCATCGGCCTTGCCCAGCGCGATATAGACCCGCTGGCCGAGATCCTGGGTTCCGACCATGGCGGCGATGGCCAGCATGGAGAGTGCGGCCATGATGGTCTGGTTCAAACCGAGCATCACAACCGGGAGTGCCAGGGGCAACTTCACCTGCCAGAGAAGCTGGCGCGGGGTGCAGCCCATCTGGCGCGCTGCCTCCACTACATCCGGGCGCACGTTGCGGATGCCGAACTCCACGTAGCGGATGGGTGGCACGATCGCATAGAGCATGACGGCGATCAGAGCGGTGAACTCGCCCACCTTGAAGAACATCAGGCACGGGATCAGGAACACGAATTGCGGCATGGTCTGCAGCGTGTCGTTGATCGGCCTGAGGAACGCCGAAAGCCGATCGCTATGGGCCGCCCACATGCCAAGCGCGCCGCCGATGAGAAGGCAGAGCAGAACGGCGAGGCCGCATAGATACGTCGAGCGCATCAGCGGCCCCCAGAGATTGGTCAGTAGGATGAAGGCAAGCCCGGCGAAGGCAAAGAGGGCGGTGCGCCAACCGCCGACGCGCCAGGCGAGCAGGGTCGCCATGGCGATGAAGGCGGGCCAGGGGAAGCTGGAGAAGCCGTAATAGAAGAAGGCGCCGCCGGCGATGGTGGCGAGTGCTGCCCGCCAGCCAAAGCGCCAGGCGAGCGCGGCCGCGATCACCGCGATGATGGCGACGTAGATTGCGATTACGGTCGGCGTCAGCTCGATGCCCCAGGAGACGGGCGCTACCGCCCCCACCATGCCGATGCGCAGCGGCAGCATGAAGTAATAGAGGATGCCGTTCTTGAAGCCCTCGATGACGTTGCCGTAGTCGCGCACCAGGTTGAGGATGCCGTGATTGACGGCGTTGATCTCGTCGATCCACAGATTGCCCGGCGGCAGCGGATTGCCGCCCTCCGGCGCGAAGAGGCGCAGAAATGCCCCGAACGCGATGATGGCGCAGAGCAACCCAATCAGCATCCAGCCTTGAGGCCAGGGCCGCTTGCCACCGCTGGCCTTGGTGGCCCGGTTGCGCGCAAAGCCCAAAGTGATGCGGTCGATCATCATGGCGAGCAGCGCGATGACGGCGCCGGAAAGCAGGCTTTGGCCGAACGCCGCCTTGCGCATGGAGGAGAGGACTTCCCAGCCGATATCCTCGAAGCCGCCGATAATCGAGGCGATGATGACGACGCTCAGCACCGCCATGGTCGTCTGGTTCACTCCCACGAGGATCTGCGGCATCGCGGCAGGCACTTCCACATGCCAGAAGCGCTGGCGCCTGGTGCAGCCGCTCATGGTGCCTGCCTCGGTGATGGCGGCAGGCACCTGCTGGAGGCCTAGCAGCGTGTTTCGCACCATCGGTGGAATGGCATAGATCGCGCTGGCGATCAGGCCGACGACGGGGCCGAATCCGAACAGCAGCAGCAACGGGATCAGATAGGCGAACGCCGGCATGGTCTGCATGCAGTCGAGCAGCGCCTCGATGCCGGCCCGCGCCTTCGGTACCCGGAAAGCCATCACGCCAAGCGCGAAACCGATGGCGATGGAGAGCGGGACTGCGAGCAGCACCAGTGCCATGGTGTTCATGCTCTGAATCCAATAGCCCACGCCGACGAGATAAAGCAGCGAGAGGATGCAGAAGACGGCGAGCCGCCACCCGCTGGCGCTGAGCGCGAGTGCCGCCACGAACAGGATGGTGGCGGGCCACGGCATCCATTGCAGGATGGCGCGCAAGGCGCGCATCGGCCCGTCCAGCGTCCAGGTGATGGCGCGAAACAGCGGCTCGAACAGATGGGTAAACCAGTCGGTGGCGACATTGATCGCGGCCGCGATGGGCAACACCCACTCCGGCGGATAGGCGGCCAGCCATGGCAGGGTGGCGGTCAATGCCAGACACAGGGCGACGAAGGCGAACATCGCCAGCCACGTGATCAGCCCCGTATCGATGCGGGGTGCAGCACCAAGATCGACGCTGAGCGGCGAGGCGGTCATCGATCCTTGCGCCGGGCGCGATCGCGAGAGAGCACGTCGAACACGGCGGCGGCTTCAAAGCTGCCCATGGGTTGACCGTCGATGCCGTCGACGCCAAAACCAGCGCTGCCCGCCGCCAATTTCGGCACGAGGTCTTCCAGCTTGGTCGTCTCGGCAATGCGCTCGGGGAACTTGCCGTTGCCGCCCCCCTTTGGCCCCGAATGGGTCCCCGCCTCGGCCCTGACCAGGTCGCCGGCGGAGATGATACGCATCAGCGGCACATCTTCAGTGAATTCGGCGACATAGGCATCGACCGGGTCCAGCACGATATCGGCGGGCCGGCCGATCTGGATCACCTCGCCCTCGGGCATGATAGCGATGCGATCGGCCAGCCGAAACGCTTCGAGGAAGTCGGGGGTAATGAAAACGAACGTCTTGTTCAGCATCTTTTTCAGGCGAAGGAACTCGTCCTGCATCTGCCGGCGGATCAGCGGATCGAGAGCCGAAAAGGGTTCGTCGAGGAACCACAGCTCCGGCCCCACGGCCAGAGAGCGGGCGATGCCGACGCGCTGCTGCTGGCCGCCGGAAAGCTGGTGCGGGAACGAGCGTTCGCGGCCCTGGAGACCCACCAGCTCGATCATTTCGCGCGCGCGGCCCTGACGCTGCGCCTGTGGCTGGCCCTGGATGCGCAGGGGAAAAGCCACGTTGTCGAGCACTGTCAGATGCGGCAGCAGGCCAAAATTCTGGAAGACCATGCCCATGGCGCGCCGGCGCAGCCCGATGAGCTGCTGGTCGCTCGCCTTCAGCAGGTCCTCTCCGTCCAGAAGCACCTGGCCGCTCGTGGGTTCCACGAGGCGCGATAGGCATCGAACGAGTGTCGATTTGCCGGAGCCCGAAAGGCCCATGATGACGAAGATCTCGCCGACATGGACGTCGAAGCTGGCGTCGATGACGGCGGCCAAATGGCTCGTCGCTTGAAGCTGCTTGCGCAGTTCGGCGCGGTCGTCGCCATTCGCCAGCTTCGCCTTCTCGGCATAGCTCGCTGCCTGCGGACCGTAGATCTTCCACAGACTGCGGCAGGAGAGCTTGATGCCCCGCCCGGGTTCGTTCATCGCTGGATTTCCCAATGCGGATGGGCCGGTGCCGCGGCTGTCCGCAGCACCGGCCCTCCGTTTAGCGTCGCTGCCTTAGGACTGGGCCGCCTGAACCCAGGGTTTCCAGACCGACTCGTTGTGGTCGATCCAGTCCTTGGTCACGGCGTCCAGATCTTCGCCCTTCTTGTCGACACGCAGCATCATCTTCTGCTGCTCCGTCGCATCGACGGTGAAGGATTTCAGGAAGGCGTAGGCCGCCGGCCAATCCTTGTCGAAGCCGGTGCGCACGATCTTGTCGACATCGGGCGGCGTAATGCAGTGGGCGTTGTCCTGCGTCTTGCAGGGCGGCATCGTCACCCAACCAATATCGGCCTCCGCCAGCGCGTAGTGGGGCGCCCAGAACATCATGACCAGCGGCTTCTTGGCGGCGACTGCCGATTCGAGTTCGGCGACCAGGGCTCCTTCGGAACCGGCGGGCACGGAAGCCAAAGGCAGGCTGTTATCCTGGATGATCTGCGAAGTGCGCGAACCCCAATCCGCCGGGTAATCGAGCAACCGGCCCTTCGGGAATGTGTCGGGCGTCGAGAGCGCCTGCACGCAAGCCGGCTGGGTCAGCGCCTTCCAGTCCGGCAGGCCTGGGCAGACGGATTCCATATACTTCGGATAAATCCAGCCTTCCGCCGTCTTCAGCTTGAGCGGCCCGACATCCTCGATCTGCTTGGCGGCAAGGGTCTTGGGAAAAATATCGCCGACATTGTTCATCCACACCTCGACCGAGGCGTCGAGGGAGCCATCGGCAAGGCCGGAGAATTCCGGATAGTTGCCGGCGGTCACATATTCAACCTTGTAGCCCATCTTCTGCAGGATCTGGCCCGCGATATGGGTCGAGACATGCTGGCCGGTCCATTCCAGCATGGCGAGCTTGATGGTCTTGTCCTTGTTGCCGATGTCTGCGGCTTGGGCAGTTGCGCTCACGCCGATCATCGCCGCCACAACCGCGGCGGCACTCCAAAGAAGTTTGCTGCGTGTCATCGTCTTCAGCCTCCCATTCGCTGCTGTTTTGCCGTTCTTCTTCCGCCCGTCTCCTCTTGCGAGGGCCCTCTCCGGGGACGGTTCTCCTGCACCCTGTCCAACCGGGATTTCCCCGGCAAGGCTGGGCACTTCATCGCTAAGCATAGCGCCGGTCGTCGCTTCTGCGCATGGTGTCTTTGGTCATGTGCTAAGTTTTGCCCAATCCGGCTGAGGATGGCGGAATGGTCAAGCGCCGCAAGGGTTTAACGGGGGATGAGACGGGCGTAATCGCGGCCTGCGGGCAAGCGGCGGCCCATATCAGCCGGCCGGACTTCCACACCCACCTGCTGGACGCGGTGGGTAGCCTGGTGGCGCACGACATCCGCTCCATGATGCGCTACTCGCGATTTTCAGCGCCGGACTTCCTTGCCAACAACAGCTACGGCGACGAATTCGTCGCCCACTACGAAACGGAGTTCTATCGCTACGACCCGTACTAC
>CAZQLF010000001.1:23581-26034 GCA_964594035.1 uncultured Rhodospirillaceae bacterium
CGACGAATTCGTCGCCCACTACGAAACGGAGTTCTATCGCTACGACCCGTACTACCGGTACTGGAAGGAGAGCGAACGGGCTGGCGTCGTGCCGTTGCGGCGCCTGCTGAGCGGCAAGGCAAGCCGCAACCGCTATGTGAACGTGGCGCTGGTCGAAGCCGGAATCACGGACGAGCTCAGCATCTTCCTGCCGCCGGTGGGCGGATCGAGCCTCGCGCTGTTCTACGATCGGCGCAAGGGCCGTTTCCGCGAGAGCGAGATCGCGCGGCTGGAACATGCCTATCCGCTGATTGCCGGATTGCATCAGGCCCATGTGAACTGCCTGATGTCGGGCGCCGTCGATCTCGAGGATGAAGGGGCGGCAGCACTTCCCCGGGCCCGGCCGGTCCGCATCTTCGACAGGGGTCGGCAGGAGGTCTTTCACAACGCGGCCTGGCAAAAGCTCGCCAGGCGAGACGGCAGGGCGCTGGCTGCGGCGACGGCACGACTGCCGAAAGCAGCGAACGGCCAAGCGCCCTTGGCACCCGGCATGATTCTGCATCGCGCACCGCTGCCGACGGCCTTCGGTCTCGCGCCGGGCGGCATGATCGACACGGTAGAGGATGTGGCCCTGGCGCCGGCGGCTCCGGGACAGCCGAGCCTGCCTTCGGCGCTGGCTTCCCAACTGACGTCGCGCGAACAGGAAATCGTCGAATTGATCCTGCAGGGTTATCCGACGAAGTCGATTGCCGATCGGCTTCGCCTCAGCCGCGGCACGATCAAGAATTACCGCCAGCGCCTCTACGACAAGCTGGATATCACGACGGAGCGGGAAATCTTCCTGGCCTTCATCGCCGCGAGCAAGCAGCGCTAGCCAGGTTCCTACGCCACGCCGATCGGCTTCTCGCCGGCGATGGTGGTGCGGTGCATCAGGCGGCGCTGGCCGTCGTAATCGTTCACCGCGTAATGCATGGCACATCGGTTATCCCAGAGCGCCAGCGAACCGCTGCGCCAGCGCAAGCGGCAGGTGAATTCCGGCGTGATCGAGTGCTGGTAGAGATACTCCAGCAGCGGCCGGCTCTCTGCCTCGCTCATGTCCTCAAAGCGCGTGGTGTACACCGGATTGACGAACAGCGCCTTGCGGCCGCTCTGCGGATGAACGCGCACGACGGGATGTGCCACTTCGCGATCGGCTTCCGGATTGTTGCGCTCGATCCCGATGGAGCGGCTGGTGCGCAGATCCGCGGATACGCCACCGACGCCATAGGGCTTGCCGCTATGCATCGCCTTCATCGGGTCAAGCATGCGCTTCAGGCCCGGCGAGAGCGCCTCATAGGCCGCGTACATGCTGGAAAACATCGTATCGCCGCCATAGCTTGGCACGTCGCGCGCATAGAGGGCCGAGCCCAATGGCGGTTCATCGAGAAAGCTGAAATCCGAATGCCAGACGTTTCCAAAGGTGCTGATCCTGTTTTCGTCGGCCTCCTTCAACACCGCGATGATGTCCGGGTATCCATCCATTGGCTTGATGTAGGGCATGCGCGAGGGCGGGCCGAACAGGCGGCTGAAGGCAAGATGCTGCTCCGGCGTCAGCTTCTGGTCATGAAAGAACAGCACGATGTGATCGGTGAAGGCCTGGCGGATCGCCGCCGTGGCCGAGTTGCTGAGCGGCTGGGCAAGATCGACACCCGCGATTTCGGCACCGAGAGCGCCGCTCAGCGGGCGGATGGTGATGGAGCGATCGGGCATGGCTGTATCCTGTGAAACGCCGGGCTAATCCCGGAGCGGAACGCTATCATTCCGGACTTATGTGGTAACGCACCCCGGTATATCCAGAGATGATACGACGTCACTCCCTCCATGTCTTTGCCCTGGCCGTGGCAATTGCGTGCCTTACAGGAAAGACCGCCATCGCTGCCGAGTTCGGCAGCTTCACGCTGCAGGCGGGCGAAAGCCAGACGATCCGGATCGGGTCGACCTATCGCCAGCTCAAAGTGTGCAATGACAGCGAGAGCGCGGGTGTGCTTGACGCCATCATCGGCACGAGCGATGTGATCCATCTGCAGCCCGGCATCTGCGCCGAGTGGAACGGGGATACGATCCAGGTCCACAACGTCTCCGGCGGCGTCGTCAGCGGAATCTATCGCCGGGAGTACGATTTCTTCGACTGATCGCAAGCCACGCCGCTCCACCGACATCCACTTACGGAAAGCCACCGCCATGCCCAACACGCTGATGCCGGGTTTCCCGCCCGCCCCCGAGGCGCAGGTCCCGCCCGCCAATTTGTTGACGCCGCCCTTCAACCGCTGGTCCTCCCAGCCTTTTCGTTAGGGGGGGGCCCCGGCCCTCCCCCCTCGGCGCGCGACCGCAAGGCAGGGGTTGAGGACAAGCGTGAGCCATACGTTTCCGGACGTGACACGGGTCGAGCAGACGGTTTAGGCTGCCACTTCTTCGGGGCCGATTACCAGCGCGTG
>CAZQLF010000002.1:0-24830 GCA_964594035.1 uncultured Rhodospirillaceae bacterium
TTGCGATTCACCTCGAAGGGCTCGGTCCCCTCAGCCGCGGCCTGGATGAGGACGAGATAGTTATCGAATTCGAGGCCCTTCTTCGTCGGCTTCCAGAGAACACCGACATCGCTGAGCCAGGCTTCCCACGTCACCCAGTTGCGGTCGTACTCGACCAGATGCAGCAGCACCTCGTCGAGCAACTCTCGTGGCTTGCGCAACGGGGCACGGCCGCGCAGATAGCTCGGCGCGCAAATCGGAAAGATCTCGTTGTCCAGCAGGTGAACCGCCTCGACGCCGGCCCAGCGGCCGGATCCATAGCGCACCGCAAGGTCGATGCCCGCGGCGGCAAGATTTGACACAGGCGACGAAGCCACGACCTTCAGTTCGATATCGGGATTGAGGGCGCGGAATTTGTGAATGTGCGCCATCAGCCAGTAGGAGGCGAAGGTGACGCTGGTTGCGACCGTGATGTCCGCCCTGGGGCCTACGTGACGGATCTCTGCGACGGTGTTGGCAATATGCTCCAGGCCAATCGTCACCGATTTGTGGAGGTAGGAGCCGGGGGGCGTCAACCGTAGCCCGCGCGGCAGGCGCTGAAACAGGCTCGTGCCCAGATGATCTTCAAGAATCTGGATCTGCCGGCTGACGGCAGCCTGGGTGACGTTCAGCTCCTGGGCGGCGCGGGTGAAGTTGAGATGACGCGCGGCAGCCTCGAAAACAACGAGGCTGTTGGCCGGCGGCAGTTTGGCGCGAAGCCCAGCCATCAGGTAAACTCATGCACCCAATGAGAATTACTGCAATTCACACAGGCTACGAGCAGTGATCCAATAGTCAAGCGCATACCACATCATCGGGAGAAGGGCTCATGGCCCAGGAAGCCGCGAATTTTTCGTCCTCGGTGCCGTTGCCTGCCGCGGACGAGGCCACGTCGCCCCGCCCAGAATTTCGCCCCGAGGCAACGCCCGCCCGGGTGCTGGACTTCGCCGACGCCATGCGCCGTGTCGAAGACGAGGTCTACAATATCGCCTGACCGGTGCTGCTAGCGCCGCCCCCTTTTCCGGAGAGCTGCCATGCCAGGACGCAATGCGCTTTTCATCCCCGGCCCGACCAACATGCCCGACGCCATTCGCGTGGCCATGGATCTTCCGCTCGAAGATCAGCGCTCGCCGGACTTCCCGGCGCTTACTCTGGGCCTGTTTCAGGATCTGAAGAAGATCTTCAAGACGAGCACGGGCCAGGTCTTCCTGTTTCCCGCCAGCGGCAGTGGCGGCTGGGAAGCAGCGATCACCAACACGCTTTCTCCCGGCGATCATATTCTCGCTGCCCATCACGGCCAGTTCTCCCAGCAGTGGATCGAGCTGTGCCGCCGGCACGAGATGAAGGTCGAGATCCTGGAGGCCGAGTGGGGCGACGGTGCGCCGATCGAGCGCTATACCGAGCGGCTGGCCGCCGACAAGGCGCATGAGATCAAGGCCGTGCTCATCTGCCACAACGAGACAGCGACGGGTGTCACCTCGGATGTCGCAGCACTGCGCAAGGCGCTGGATGCCGCGGGCCATCCCGCCCTGCTCTATGCCGACGGCGTCAGCTCGATCGCCAGCATCGACTTCCGCATGGATGAATGGGGCGTCGACCTCGCCGTTTGCGGCTCCCAGAAGGGGTTCATGCTGCCGACAGGCCTCGCCATCGTCGCCGCCAGCCAGAAAGCGCTGGCCGCGGGCGCTTCGGCAAAATGTCCGCGTTTCTTTTTCGATTTCGCCGACATGATCCGCACCAATAAGGACGGCTATTTTCCCTACACGCCCGCAAGCACGCTGTTGCGCGGCCTGCGCGCTTCCATCGACCTGCTGTTGGGCGAGGGCCTGGAGGCGGTGTTTGCCCGGCATCACCGCATGGCCGAGGCTGTGCGCCAGGCTGTCGCGGCCTGGGGTCTTTCACTCTGTGCCAAAGAGCCGCGCTGGTACTCGGATACGGTCAGCGCCATTCGGGTGCCCGACGGTTTCGATGCCAACGACGTCGTGAAGCATGCCTACCACCGCTACAACCTGTCGCTCGGCATCGGGCTCTCGAGAGTGGCGGGCAAGGTGTTCCGCATCGGCCACCTCGGCAGCCTCAATGAGCTCATGATCCTGATGGCGTTGGCCGGTTCGGAAATGGCCATGCATGATGCGGGCATCAAGGTGCCGCTCGGCAGCGGCGTTGCTGCCGCGCAGGCACATTTCCTCGCAAGCCGCCAGCCGGCCGGCATCGCCCGCGCCGCCGAATAGGAAAACGCCATGGACATTCACGAGTATCAGGCCAAGGAAATTCTCTCGGAGTTCGGCGTGCCCGTTCCTCGCGGCGGTCTCGCCTACAGCCCGGAACAGGCCGCCTATCGTGCGCGGGAGATCGGCGGCGAGCGTTGGGTGGTGAAGGCCCAGATCCACGCCGGCGGCCGCGGCAAGGCCGGCGGGATCAAGCTCTGCCGTGACGAGCACCAGGTGTGGGACGCAGCCGACGCACTGCTCGGCAAGCGTCTGGTCACCAGTCAGACGGGCCCGCGCGGCAAGGGGGTCTATCGCCTCTATGTCGAGGCGGCTACCGACATTGCCAAGGAGTTCTATCTGGGCCTGGTGTTGGACCGCAAGAGCGAGCGCGTCATGGTGGTGGCATCGTCGGCCGGCGGAATGGAGATCGAGGACATCAGCCATGATCGGCCCGAAACCCTGATCCGCCTTGCTATCGATCCTGCCGTCGGCATGCAGCCTTTCCAGGCGCGTGAGCTCGCTTTCGCGCTCGGATTCGAGCATGGCCAGGTGGCCAAGGCCGTGGAACTCCTCCTCGGCAGCTATCGTGCCTTTCGCGAGCTGGACGCCACCATGGTCGAGATCAATCCCCTGGTCCTGACTGCCGAGGGCCAGCTTTTGGCCCTCGATGCCAAGATGAGCTTCGACGACAACGCGCTCTTTCGCCGCCCGCATGTGTCGGAGCTGCGCGACAAGTCACAGGAGGATGCGCGCGAGACGAAAGCGACCGACCGGGGCCTCAGCTATGTCGGCCTGGACGGCAACATCGGCTGCATCATCAACGGCGCCGGCCTCGCCATGGCCACCATGGACATGATCATGCATGCCGGTGGCGAGCCTGCCAACTTCCTTGACATCGGCGGCGGCGCCACGCCCGAGCGGGTTGCCAAGGCCTTTGGCCTTGTCCTCTCCGACGAACGGGTCGAGGCCATCCTCGTCAACATCTTCGCCGGCATCAACCGCTGCGACTGGGTGGCGCAGGGCATCATCCAGGCGCTTCAGAAGGTCGAGATGAAGGTGCCGCTGGTGGTGCGTCTTGCCGGGACTCATGCCGAGGAGGGCCGGCGGGCGCTCGAAGGCAGCAGCTTTCCCATCATTGCTGCCGACAGCCTGGCCGATGCCGCCCTGAAGGTGGTCCGTGCCTGGCAGGACAGGCGAGCCGCCCAGGCACCGTTGAGGGCCGCATCATGAGCGTTCTGCTACATGCCGATACCAGGGTCATTGTCCAGGGCATCACGGGCAAGATCGGAACCTTTCACGCCCAGGAAATGCTGGATTACGGCACCAAGGTCGTCGGCGGCGTGACGCCCGGAAAGGGCGGGACCAGCCATCTCGGCCTGCCGATTTTCAACTCCGTGCGCGAAGCCGTGCGCCTTACCGGCGCTGCGGCCAGCATCGTCTTTGTCCCGCCGCCGTTTGCCGCCGATTCCATCATGGAAGCGGCCGATGCCGGAATCCGGTTGTGCGTTGCGATCACCGACGGCATTCCCGCCCAGGACATGATCCAGGTGAAGCGTTTCATGCGCCGCTACAAGGCGAAGAATCGCATGCAGCTGGTCGGCCCCAATTGCGCAGGCGTCATCAGCCCGGGCAAGGCGCTGCTCGGAATCATGCCGGGCCACATCTACCAGCCGGGGAATGTCGGCATTGTCGGGCGCTCCGGTACGCTGGGCTACGAAGCGGCCGCCCAGATGCAGGCACTCGGCATCGGCGTCTCCACCAGCGTGGGCATCGGCGGCGATCCCATCAACGGCAGCTCGTTCAAGGATATCCTCGAGATGTTCGAGCAGGACCCGGAAACGAAAGCCGTCATGATGATCGGTGAAATCGGCGGCCCGCAGGAAGCCGAGGCAGCCCTTTTCATCCGCAAGAACATGACCAAGCCGACCGTGGGTTACATCGCCGGTCTTACGGCGCCGAAGGGCCGCCGCATGGGCCATGCCGGCGCAATCATCTCCGCCTTCGGCGAAAGCGCCGATGAGAAGGTCGAGATCCTGCAGGAGGCCGGCGTGACCGTGGCCCCCAATCCCTCCGAACTTGGTTCGACCGTAGCGCGCGTGCTCGCGCAGGCGGCGTGAGGGGGAATACGCGGACGGTGACCCGCCAGGCAGCGGGCGCGGGCGCCATGGCAGCGGCCAAAGGCACCGTGGAACAACGTGATCCCGTGCTCGGGCGCGACGGTTATATCGGCCAGATCATCGATTTTCTCTTCGAGCGGCTGCGCGAGGTGGTGCGATTGCGCCAGCCGGAAATCGAGGCCTACCTGCTCGACGAGCGCTTGCTGGATGACCTGGCGCCGGCCCTGCAGCTGCGCGCGCTCCAAGCATACGGTATCTGGTTTCAACTGGCGTCCATCGCCGAAGAAAACGCCGCCATGCGCGCGCGACGGCGCATTGAGCGCGACGGCGGGCCGGACGCCGTGCCGGGAAGCTTTTCCCATGTCATCGCGAAAGCCGCAGCAACCGGCATCGAGGCCAGCGCCGTTCAGGACCTGCTGGAACGCGGCCTGGTCCAGCCGGTATTGACCGCCCATCCGACCGAGGCCAAGCGCGTGACCGTGCTGGACATCCACCGGCGCATCTATCGACTGCTGGTCGACCTGGAATCGCCGCGCTGGACCCGGGGTGAGCGTGCCGCCCTTGTCGGCAATCTTCGCAATGAGATCGACCTGCTCTGGCTCACCGGCGAGATCCGCCTGGAAAAGCCGAGCGTCGAACAGGAAGTGGCGTGGGGCCTGCACTTCTTCGACGAAACCATTTTTGGGCGCATTCCTGAACTACTGGAGCGTCTTGATGTTGCGCTCTCCCGCCACTACCCGGAAACTGTGTTCCGCATCCCGCCGTTCTTTCGCTTCGGCTCCTGGATCGGTGGCGACCGCGACGGCAACCCCTTCGTCACCGCCGATGTAACGCGTCATGCGCTTGCGAGCAGCCGGGAAGCCACGCTCCAGCATTACCGCAATGAGATATCGGGGTTACTGCGCAGTCTGAGCGTAGCAGCTCATAGCGTCAGCGTGCCTTCAGCCTTTCTCACGCGCCTGGAGACAGCACTCGAGCGTAGCGGAAAGCGCGGGGCCATCGAGGCGCGCAATCCGGGGGAAGTATTCCGGCAGTTCCTGAATTGCATCAACGGCCGGCTCGAGGCGAGGGGGCCAGCCGCCTACCAGCATCCCGACGAACTCGTCGCCGATCTTTTGGCCCTCGAGGAAGGTCTCGCAGGCGCGCGCTGTACGGGCCTGGCGCGCAGCCTTGTGCGGCCGGTGCGCCGCCAGGCCGAAACCTTTGGCTTCTGCGCTGCCAGCCTCGACATTCGCCAGAATGCCAAGGTGACCAATCGCACGCTGCAAGCGATCTGGCGGCAAAGTCACAACGACCGCGAACCGCCTGCGGCCGACAGCGATGTATGGAAGGCCTGGCTGACGGCCGAATTGGCCCGCCCGCTCGACGGACTGCCTGCGTTCGAGGGCCTGTCGGAGGAAGCCGCGGAGGCGCTCAGCGTGTTTCGCCTGATGCGCGAGGAGGCCGCGAAGGATCGGACTTCGCTCGGTGCCTTCATCCTCAGCATGACGGCACGGGCCACCGACATTCTCGGGGTCTTCCTGCTAGCGAAATATGCTGGCCTTTTTGCCGATAGTCAGGGGATCGAAAGCTGCAGCATCCGTGTTGTCCCGCTGTTCGAGACGATTGGCGATCTCCAGCGCGCGCCGGCCATCCTGCGCGAGCTGCTGTCGCTGCCGCTGGTACGGCGTACGATACGCGCGCTCGGACGCAGCCAGGAGGTGATGCTTGGCTACTCCGATTCCAACAAGGACGGTGGTTTCCTCTCCGCCAACTGGGCGCTGTTCAAGGCACAGATCGAGCTTTCGCGCATTGGGCGTCAGTTCGGTATCCAGGTCACATTTTTCCACGGTCGTGGCGGATCGGTCAGCCGGGGCGGCGCGCCAACAGGCCGGGCCATAGAGGCCCAGCCGGCCGACTCTGTGGCGGGCCGGCTGCGCATGACGGAGCAAGGTGAAGTTGTTTCCGCGCATTATGCCAATCGCGGCACGGCGCTCGCCCATATGGAATTGATGGCCTCAAGCGTGCTGAGCCACAGCCTGCGCGGGGCCGCAACACCTCTCGCAGCCAATCCGGAATTCGACGAGGCCATGGAGGCGCTGGCGGGCGTCTCCGAAGCAGCCTATCGCCGTCTCGCTGACCATCCTGGCCTGGTTGCCTATTATCATGCGGCGAGCCCGCTTGCCGAACTCGCCTGGCTCAAGCTGGGCTCGCGGCCGACGCACCGGTTTGGCGCACGCACGCTGGACGATCTTCGCGCGATTCCCTGGGTGTTCGGCTGGAGCCAGAACCGTCATCTCATTCCAGGATGGTATGGCATCGGCACGGCGCTCCATCGGTTTGTGGAAATAAGAGGGATCGCCGGCAAGGGCCTGTTGCAGCGCATGTTCGGCTCATTCCCTCTTTTTCGCCTCGTTGTCGACGAAGTCGAAAAGACCCTGCCGCTGGTCGACCTTGCCGTTGCCCGGCGCTTCGCAGCACTTGTCGGCGACGCCGCTTTGCGCGAGGAAATCCTCGGGATGATCGAAACCGAGTACGACCGCGCGAAGCGCTGCCTGCTTGACCTCACTGGCGAAAACGCACTCCTCGAGCGCTTCCCCAACTATCGCAGCCGTCTCGACAGCCGCTTGCCCATGCTGAACCGTGCCAGCTATCTCCAGGCCGAGCTGCTCGGCCGCGTCCGCTCGCGCCAGGTGAGCGCGGAACAGGACGAGCAGTTCGTCCCTCTTCTTCTTTCCATCAACTGTGTTGCAGCGGGGCTGGGCTGGACAGGCTGAGCGCTAGCCTGCTGCAGCACTCGCGCTCTGGCGCTGGCTTCGTGCGCCATAGCCGACCGCCAGGATCACCGCGCCCACGATCAGGGCACCGCCCATGGCGGCATTTACAGTTGGCTGCTCGCCCACACCCAGCCAGGTCCAGAACGGGTTGAACAGCACGTCCAGCAGGTTGATCAGGACGGCCAGCACCGCCGGCACATAGCGCGCGCCGACGACGAAGAGATAGAGCGGCAGGGCGAGCTGCACGACGGCCATGGCGACGAGGATGGCGATATCGCGCAGCGGCACCGCCGGTATGCCGTGGAACAGCGCTAGCACGACACTCATGCCGGCAGCGCCAATGATGATTGCCGGTACCATGTCGACATTGCGAAACCAGCGCAGCGATACCGACTGGCCGGCAAAGCAGAAGGCAACGCCCAGCGCCATGATCGTGCCGAGCCAGCTTCCGTGGCCCAGTTCCTGGCGCATGGTGATGTAGACGCCGGCGAGCGCGATGAATGCCGCCAGCCAGATCACGGCACTAGTCCTCTCGCGCAGCAGCAGCCAGGCGAGGATGGCGGCAAACAGCGGCGATGTGGCGGCCACGCACGAGACATTGGCGACGGGAGCGGATGCCAGTGAGGTGATGTAGAGCGTAGAGCCGGAAGCAAAAAAACCACCGCAGAGCAACGTGCCCTTCGGTTCCATCGCCCTGAAACGGGCGTACACCTCGCCGCGGTAACGGAATGCCAGATAGATGAACAAGGTCAGCGCCGTGAAGAAAGCGCGGTAAATCGCGATCGTCACGCCGTCGGTGGTGACGAGCGAGCGAACGAAAATGCCGGACAGACTCCAGAAAAGGGTCGCACCAAGCATCAGCGCGACGCCCTTGACGTAATCCGACTTGTGCAACGGCGTGCTGATGGGGACCCGCTACCTGAACAACGTGAGCAAGATTGGATCAGTAAACTGATCCGATCTTGCTCCGGTGGGTCAGTTTAGCCTGTCAGATGTAGCGGCGAAAGTTGCGGCCGCTCAGGCCCGCCTCTGCAGCTGCGCAACTGAAACCCGTCCCTTGAATTGCCGGCTCGATGGGACACTCACCGCGGCAATGGCGGGCTTGGTCTTCGCCGCGAGGAGCAGCGTAACAGCGGGCGGCGTGATCGCAGCAAAGCGGCCGAGGCGGCGCAGGGTTGCGCGGCGCGACTGGTCGATGGCCGTATCCAAAGGTGAAGGCAGCACGCCTTCCTGATCTCTGGTTTGCATCGGTAGGTTCTTTCTCAGGCTGCCTTGCAAAGCTGAGGTACCAAGACCGGCTCCTTGAACTGCCGGCTGGATTCCGGGGCGGGACTGACGATCGCCTGCGCGCGCCTGGTGCTGGCCGACAAGAGGAGCGTGACGGCCGGCGGCGTGATGGCGGCAAAGCGCCCCAGCCGGCGCAAGGTCGCCCGGCGGCGCTGATCGATCATCGCATCGCCTGCCCGTTGCTGGAGCTTCGGCACTGAGACGTGCTCCTTGAACTTCCGGCTGGATATCGGTCCGATGCTCACCGCGACAGCGCGCTTTGGTTTCCCCGCAAGAAGAAGGGTTATGGCCGGTGGCGTGATGGCGGCAAAGCGCCCCAGGCGGCGCAGCGTTGCGCGGCGGCTTTGGTTGATTGCCGCTTCATCAGGATGCGGCTGAAGCTTCGACACAGTAACCGGTTCCTTGAGCTGCCGGCTGGAAGTCGGCGCTGGCGAGACCACGGCCTTGGCGCTCTTGGTCGCTGCCGACAGGAGCAAGGTGACGGCCGGTGGCGTGACTGCGGCGAAGCGGCCAAGGCGGCGCAAGGCCGCGCGGCGCGCCGGATCGGCCGCATTTTGTGCCGGCGATTGCGAATCCTGGCGCTTCGTGAGGTCGGTCATCGGCGCACACCCCTCATAGCCTGCTCGACTTTGCGAGCTTAAGCCGCCGGGCGCGGGCGAACAAGGCAAGATGAATTAACGATTTCTGAGGGGTGGTCGGAGTGAGAGGATTCGAACCTCCGGCCTCTGCGTCCCGAACGCAGCGCTCTACCAGGCTGAGCTACACTCCGATGCCGGTTCTCTTGCGGGCCGCGCGTTATAGCTCTTCCACTCGGATTGAGGCAAGGGCCGCCAGGCCCATCCCGCAGCCTAATAGGCGCGCTCGATGCAGAAATCGACGACGTCCAGCAGGGCGCGTTTTTCCGGCCCTTCCGGGAAAATACCCAGCGCATCGCGGGCGATGGCACCGTAATGGCGGGCGCGGGCAGCGGTATCGCGCAACGCCCCGTGGCCCTCCATCAGGCTGATGGCACGCCGCAGATCGGCCTCCTCCTGCTCCAGCTTTTCCAGGCAGCGGCGCCAGAAGACCCGTTCTCCCTCATCGCCGCGCCGATAAGCGAGGATGACGGGCAGCGTGATCTTGCCTTCGCGGAAATCGTCGCCGACCGTCTTGCCGAGCTCCGCCTGCTTTGCCGAGAAGTCCAGCACGTCGTCGATCAACTGAAAGGCGATGCCGAGGTTGAGGCCGTAGCTTTCCAGAGCCTCCTCTTCCACCCGGGGACGCTCAGCTACGACCGCACCCACGCGGCAGGCGGCAGCGAACAGGGCTGCGGTCTTGCAGCGGATGACATCGAGATAGGCCTGCTCGGAGGTTTCGGTATCGTTCGTGGTCACGAGCTGTAGGACTTCACCCTCGGCAATGATCGCGGACGCACCCGAGAGAATTTCCAGTACGCGCAGCGAACCATCCGCCACCATCAACTGGAAGGCGCGGCTAAACAGGAAATCGCCGACCAGCACGCTCGCCTGGTTGCCCCACACCGAATTGGCGGTGGCAAGGCCGCGGCGCAGATCGCTCTCATCGACGACATCGTCATGCAACAGCGTGGCGGTATGAATGAACTCGACGCAGGCAGCCAACGCCTGGTGGCGCCCACCCGTGTAGCCGCAGAGGCGTGCCGAGGCCAGCGTCAGCATGGGGCGCAGCCGCTTGCCGCCGGCGGCAATAAGGTGCCCAGCAAGCTGCGGGATCAGCGGCACCGGGCTGTGCATATTCTTGAGAATCAGCGCATTGACGACATGCAGATCCTCGGCCACCAGACGCTGCAATTCGTCCAGCGACGGCCGGCGGGCGCGACCCCGTTCTTCATCCAGGTTAACGATAACAGCCACGCGCGACCCCAATTCTTGACCCAGGCCCGCCTAGCGGCGAGCATGGAGGGGATGGAGCATAGAAGGGCGGGACGGGGGGTCAAGGTGTGGCGGTTCGTCGCGCCTGACCCTGTATTTTCCCGGCCCAACTCAGCCAGGATTTGCGCCGGAGGCATTGGTTGAAGGAACTGGCCCGCACGAACGACCTGGTGCGCATGTCCTTTCTGCGCGCACTGTTGAAAGACGCCGGAATCGAGTTCGACGTATTCGATTCCAACATGAACATCGCCGAGGGTGGCAATGCGGTGCTGCTGGCGCCCCGGCTGATGGTCGCCACCAAGGACTACGAAAGGGCCAAGCGCCTGCTGCGCGATGCTGGCGTCGATGAGGGCTGACGCTTCGGCAGCCCCACCGGCATTGGCGACTACCGAAGATCGCATTCTCGGCGGTCGCCTCCGGCTGCGCCAACCGGTGTCCGGCTATCGCGTGGGCATCGATCCGGTGTTTCTCGCCGCCGCGGCGCCGGCGCGTGAAGCAGGACGAGCGCTCGATCTTGGCTGCGGCGTGGCGGCGGCAGGCCTTTGCCTGGCCTGGCGTCAGCCGGGCTTGCAGATAACCGGTCTCGAAATCCAGCCGGCGCTGGCAGAGCTTGCCACCGGCAATGCCAGGCTGAACGGGATGGGTGATCGCTTGAACATCGTCGCCGGCGACCTGCTGTGTGCGCCCAGCCCGGTGGCGTCTGGCAGCTTCGACATCGTACTTGCCAATCCGCCTTTTCATATCGCGGGCCACGCAAGCGCGCCGAAGGAACCCGGCCGCGCCCAGGGTCATGTCGAAGGCGAGGCCGATCTCGGCGCCTGGATCGCGCGTGCCCTGGATTTCGCTGCGCCCAGCGGCATGTTGGTGATGATCCACAAGCCGGAGCGGCTCGGTGAAATTCTCGCTTTGCTGGAAGGCCGCGCTGGCGCCATCGACCTGTTTCCGCTCTGGGCGGGTGCGGCGAAGCCGGCGCGCCGCATCTTGCTGCGCGCGAAGAAGGGGAGCGCAGCACCGCTCAGCCTCCATCGGGGTCTGGTGCTGCACGAAGCCGATGGGCGTTACACGGATGCTGCCGAGGCAGTGCTTCGGGATGGCGGAGCCTTGGACATTTAAGCCAGCAACGCGGCCAGGGTCGCCTTCACATCCTCGAAGGGAATACGCTCCATTTCCGGCCCGCCGTAGTCGCGCGCCCAGATGACTTTTCCTTTTGCCGTGACCGGCCGCCAGATGCGGGGATCCGTTGGCCCGAAGAGGCTCAGCAGCGGAATGCCCGTGGCAGCCAACAGATGGCCGGTGCCGGTATCGTTGCTGACGGCGGCCGCCAAGCGACGGCCGAGCCCCAGCCAGAGATCGATGTCGGAAAGCATTGCATTGTCGCTGCAGCCGGGAAAAAGCGCGTAGGGCAGCGCTTGGCGCAGCTGCTGGTACAGCGCGCGCTCCATGGGCCCCAACAGGACGACCGGCCGATGGCCCTGGCCCGCAATCCAGCCGGCCAGCGCGATCTGGCGATCCAACGGCCAATAGCGCAGCGAACCCGATGCGCCCGGCGCAATGCCCACATAGCTTTGGCCCGGCGGCAACAGCTCTGCTGCCTGGCGCAGGGTTTCAGGGGGCAGTTCAATCTCTCCGCTGCCATCGGCTGGACTGCCGCTCGCGGCCTCGAGCAGCGCGAACAAGCGCGCAAGCTTGTGCCGCGGACGAAATCCCCGCGGTTTGTAACGGCAGAAGACATAGCCGGGTGTTGCGGCCTGATAGATGTCGGCCGCCAGCAAAAGGCGCGTGGCGGCGATGACAGCATTATTGCTGCGGTGATCAATGATGAGACCGAACCGCGGGAAGGCGCGCAGCCGCTTGATGGCTTCGTGCCAGGGCCGGCGAAGCTTCGCATTGACGATCAGTTCGTCGATCAGCGGTGCAGCGATGCGCGCCATCGAAGTGCGATAAGGGCTATCGCTTTCCGATACGAGCCAGGTGATGCGCTCACCCGGATAGGCGCGCCGCAGCGCGCGCAGCAGATGTAGCTTGTATACCCCATCCCCCAGGCTTTCACGTTCGGAGATTACCGCGATGCCGCGGCCAGCATGGGGCAGAGGTCTGATGGCGGGTGGCGCGGCGCTCATGGCGCGCGGACGCTAGCAGGAAGGCGCCCGCGTCGGCTAGTTTTCGGCCCTGTGAGACGAATCGGGCATTCAGGATACGCAGGGCCACCCAGGCAGACGCGGGCGCCATTGCCGAGGTCCATCTGCGCTCGCACCGCGAGACCTATGTGCCACTGGTAGGCGAGGCAGAGTATTGGCCGGCCGATCTCGCACAGCGCCTGGAGCAGTGGTGGGAGGCGCTGGCGGGGGAGGGAATGGCTTTCTTGGCGAGCGAAGGCGGTCAGGCCGTTGGCTTCGCCCATGCCCTGGGTTCCAGGATCACAACCTTGTATATCCTGGCGAGCCATCATCGCCGCGGCATCGGGCGCGCTGCTGACGCGGCTTCTTGCAGCGCTCGCCGAGAGGGGTATTACAACGGCGAGCTTTGCGGTGTTGGCGGTGAACGAGAAGGCGATCCGATTCTACGAGGCGCTCGGAGCGAGGGCGACCGGGACCGCCGTCGTTCACGAACACGGCGCGCGCTATGAGGATCGGTTGTTCGAGATTGCGACCGGCGGGTGAGTTCGCCGCAGCCTTAAGTCGTTGACCCGCCACCCGCTGCCTCGCTATATGGCCCGATGTTCAGTATTCCCAGCTTCCCCAAGCTGATCGTCCTCATCGGCATTATCACGGCCATCTGGTACGGTTTTCGCCTCGTGGGCCAGCTCGACCGGGCGCGGCGCCAGGCGGAGCGGATGGGCCAGCAGGCACCCAGGCAGGCACCGCCCAATCAGCGTCGGGCCGACGTCACCAATGTCGAGGACACGGTCAAATGCCGCGTCTGTGGCGCCTACGTGCCCTCACGCCAACCAAGCCGTTGCAATCGCAGCGATTGTCCGTTCTAGATTGAAGTTTGCAGAAAGCGGGCGGTTTGCTTGACCCTCGCTGACTCGCTCGTTAGGTTGCAGCGCAGCAAAAGCCGAGCCGCCTTGCCATGGCCAACCCAGAAACCAGCTTCCAGCGGCTGATTTTGAAACTCCAGGATTACTGGGCCCGAGAAGGCTGCGTGATCGTGCAGCCCTATGACATGGAGGTAGGGGCTGGCACCTTCCACCCCGCCACGACCCTACGCGCCCTCGGGCCGGAGCCTTGGCGCGCTGCCTATGTTCAGCCCTCCCGCCGGCCCACCGACGGGCGCTATGGCGAAAATCCGAACCGGCTGCAGCATTTCTATCAGTTCCA
The DNA here is from genome assembly GCA_964594035.1 of uncultured Rhodospirillaceae bacterium. GTDB lineage: Bacteria > Pseudomonadota > Alphaproteobacteria > Dongiales > Dongiaceae > DASXQK01. The sequence continues at coordinate 13,598 of CAZQLF010000002.1, forward strand.
GGTGATCCTGAAGCCCTCGCCGGACAACAGCCAGGCGCTGTATCTGGCAAGCCTGGAAGCGCTCGGCATTCGGCTGCGCGACCATGATGTACGCTTCGTCGAGGACGATTGGGAAAGTCCGACCCTGGGCGCCGCAGGGCTCGGCTGGGAAGTCTGGCTCGACGGCATGGAGATCAGCCAGTTCACCTATTTCCAGCAGGTGGGCGGCATCGAGTGCAATCCCGTGTCCACCGAGCTCACCTATGGCATGGAGCGCCTGGCCATGTTCGTCCAGGGCGTGGACAACATCTTCGCGCTGGATTGGAACGGTCTGGCGCCCGACGCCGGCGGCATGACCTATGCGGATGTCTATCTGCAGGCCGAGCAGGAATTCTCCGTCTACAACTTCGAGCTGGCCGATACGGCGGTGCTGTTCCGCCACTTCCAGGACGCGGAAAAGGAATGCAAAGCGCTGCTGGATCGCAAGCAGCCGCTGACGCTGCCTGCCTATGACCAGTGCATGAAGGCGAGCCATCTGTTCAATCTGCTGGATGCCCGCGGCGTGGTATCGGCGACCGAACGCCAGTCCTATATCGCGCGCGTGCGTGTGCTCGCCAAAGGCTGCTGCGAGGGCTGGCTCGGCCGCAAGACGGCCCAGGCGTCCGCGGCGAAGGCACGCTAATGGCTGAATTCCTGCTCGAACTTCTGGCCGAAGAAATTCCTGCCCGCATGCAGGCGCGCGGGGCTCAGGATTTGAAGACCCTGGTCACCGAGAAGCTGACCGAACTCAAACTGACCTTCACCAAGTCGGAAGGGTTGGCGACACCGCGCCGGCTGGCGCTGTGGGTCGATGGCCTGCCGGCGACCCAGCCCGAGCGGCTGAACGAGATCAAGGGGCCGCGGGTCAACGCCCCCGACCATGTGATCGAAGCCTTCCTGAAGGCGCGCAAGATCACCTCGCTGGATCAGTGCGAGCGCCGTGGCGCCGAGAGGAACGCCTCCTGGTTCTACATCGAACGGATTCCGGGCCTGCCAACGGGCCAGGTACTGGCGTCGATCCTGCCGGCTGCGGTGTTGGGAATTCCCTGGCCCAAATCCATGCGCTGGGCCTATGACAAAGCCTCTTGGGTGCGCCCGCTGCACAACATCATGGCGGTGTTCGACGGCGATCTGGTGTCCTTCGAAGTCGATCTCGGCACGCCCGAACACCCGCACAAGATCGCCTCGCGCAAGGAAACGTTCGGCCATCGCTTCCTGGGCCCGCAGAGCTTCACCGTCTCCAACTTCAACACCTACAAGGCGCGCCTTGGCGTGCGCCAGGTGATCGTCGATCCCGCCGAGCGCCGCCATGTCATCGGCAAGCATGCCGAGCGGTTGGGCCGCACTGAATCGCTGACGGTGCGCCGCGACGAGGCGCTGATGGACGAAGTGGTCGGCCTTGTCGAATGGCCGGTGGTGCTGATGGGCCGCATCGATCCGGCGTATATGGATCTGCCGCCGGAAGTGCTGACCACCACCATGCGCGCCAACCAGAAATATTTCGCCCTGCAGAATGCCGAGGGCAAGCTGGCGCCGCGATTTATCGTGGTGGCGAACATGGAGACGCGCGACCAGGGTGCCACCATCATCGCCGGCAATGAGCGCGTGCTGCGCGCGCGCCTGGCCGATGCCCAGTTCTTCTGGGATCACGATCGCAAGCTGGGGCTGGAAGCACGGCTACCGGCACTGAAATCCATCATCTTCCACGCCAAGCTCGGCACCCTCGCCGACAAGATCGACCGGATCGAGAAGCTGGCTCTCGAAATCGCCCGCGAATTGCCGGGTGGCGATATCTCGAAGGAAGTCAGCCGCGCGGCGCGACTGTGCAAAGCCGATCTCACCACCGGCATGGTGGGCGAGTTTCCTGAACTGCAGGGCATCATGGGGCGCTATTACGCCCTCGCCGCGGGCGAGAGCCCGGCGGTGGCCAACGCCATTGCCGAGCACTACGCACCGCTCGGACCCAGCGAACGCTGTCCCAGCGCGCCGGTTTCTGTGGCGCTGGCGCTGGCCGACAAGATCGACACGCTGGTTGGATTCTGGGCGATCGGCGAGAAGCCGACGGGCTCGCGTGATCCCTATGCGCTGCGCCGGGCGGCCCTCGGCGTCATCCGCCTGGTGGTGGAGAATGGTTTGCGTGTTCCTTTTCACCGGCTGATGGAGCTTGCTTCGTTCAACTTCAACGAGATGCAGCCCGGCATGCTGGTGGGTTTCGATCCTGCCGACCTGCTGGAATTCTTCGCCGACCGGCTGAAGGTCGCCCTCAAGGAAAAGGGTGTGCGGAACGATCTCATCGCCGCCGTGTTTGCTCTCAAGCGGGAAAACGGCCTGGGCGAGGACGATTTCGTGCGCCTGCTCACCCGCGTCGATGCATTGGCGAAATTCCTGTCGAGCGAAGACGGCGTCAATCTCTTAACCGCCTCCAAACGGGCGGGGAACATACTGCGCATCGAGGAAAAGAAAGACGGCCGCGGTTATGACGAGGTGCCGGACGCCTCGTTGCTGCGCCTGCCGGAAGAGTTCACCCTGGTCGAAGCCATGCGTGACGCCCGCGACCGCACGGAAGCGGCCTTGAAGCGCGAAGCCTACACGGCGGCCATGGCGGCGCTGGCGCGGCTGCGCGAACCAGTCGACGATTTCTTCGACAAGGTCACTGTCAATGACGAGGATACGTCCCAGCGCGCCAACCGGCTGCGCCTTCTGTCGCGCATCCGCGCGACGCTCAACACGGTAGCGGACTTCTCCAAGATCGAGGGCTGAGATGAGCCAGTGGGTCTATCGCTTCGGCGAGGGCAAGGCCGACGGGCGAGCGGACATGAAGAACCTGCTCGGCGGCAAGGGCGCCAACCTAGCCGAGATGTCCAATCTCGGGCTGCCGGTGCCGCCCGGCTTCACCATCACCACCGAGGTCTGCACGTTCTTCTATCAGAACGGCAAGACCTATCCCGCTGGGCTCGACGCTGATGTGAAGGCAGCGCTCTCCACGATCGAAAGCCAGGTTGGCCGCAAGTTCGGCCAGTCTGATAATCCGCTGCTGGTCTCCGTGCGCTCCGGTGCGCGCGTCTCAATGCCCGGCATGATGGATACGGTTCTCAATCTCGGCCTCAACGACCAGACGGCCGCGGGGCTCGCGAAGCGGACCGGCAATCCGCGCTTTGCCTATGACAGCTATCGCCGCTTCATCCAGATGTATGGCCATGTGGTGCTGGGCGTCGACCATCACCACTTCGAGGAATTGCTCGAGCTGCACAAGGAAGACCGCGGTGTCAGCCTGGATACGGAGCTCGAGGCCGAGGATTGGCAGAAGCTGGTCGAAGCCTACAAGGCCAAGGTGAAGGAAGAGCTCGGCGAACCCTTCCCGCAGGATCCGATGAAGCAGCTGTGGGGCGCCATCGGTGCCGTCTTCGGCAGCTGGATGACGCCGCGCGCCATCACCTATCGCAAGCTGCACGACATCCCCGAAACCTGGGGCACAGCCGTCAATGTCCAGGCCATGGTCTTCGGCAATATGGGCGATGATTGCGCTACGGGCGTTGCCTTTACCCGCAATCCCTCCAACGGTACCAACGAGTTCTATGGCGAATTCCTGGTGAACGCCCAGGGCGAAGACGTGGTGGCGGGCATCCGCACGCCCCAGCACCTGACTCTCTCCGGCAAGAAGGCCAACCGCTCCACGCTGCCGGCCATGGAAGAAGCCATGCCGGCTGTGTTCAAGGAGCTGGATGGCGTGCGCCGGCGCCTGGAATCGCACTACCGCGACATGCAGGATATCGAGTTCACGGTGGAGAGCGGCAAGCTCTACATGCTGCAGACTCGCTCCGGCAAGCGCACCGCCCAGGCGGCGCTCAAGATTGCCGTCGACATGGTGCGCGAGGGGCTGATCGATCGCCGCCTGGCGGTGGCCCGCATCGATCCCGCGTCCCTCGACCAGCTGTTGCACCCCACCCTCGATCCAAAAGCACCGCGCAAGGTGATCGCGCGCGGCCTTCCTGCTTCGCCCGGTGCTGCCGCGGGCCATGCCGTCTTTACCGCCGACGAAGCCGAGGACCGTGGTTCCAAGGGTGAAAAGGTGATCCTTGTTCGCACGGAGACCAGCCCGGAAGACATCCACGGCATGCATGCTGCCGTCGGCGTTCTGACCACGCGTGGGGGCATGACCAGCCACGCGGCGGTGGTGGCCCGCGGCATGGGCCGGCCTTGCGTCTCCGGCGCCGGCGATCTGCGCATCGACGAGACGCAGAAGGTGATCAAGGTGCGCGACGTGGTGGTCAAGGATGGCGATTTGCTGACCATCGATGGTGGCACCGGCGAAGTGATGCTGGGAGAAGTGCCTACTATCCAGCCGGAGCTTTCCGGCGATTTTTCCGAGCTCATGACCTGGGCCGACCAGGTGCGTCGCATCAAGGTGCGCACCAACGCCGAGACGCCGCTCGATGCCCGCATGGCGCGGAAGTTCGGTGCCGAGGGCATCGGGCTCTGCCGCACCGAGCATATGTTCTTCGATGCCGGCCGCATCGTCGCCATGCGCGAGATGATCGTGGCCGAGACCACCGAGGGCAGGCGTGCGGCACTGGCCAAGATCATGCCCATGCAGCGCGACGATTTCGTCGAGCTGTTCCGCATCATGCGCGGCCTGCCGGTGACGATCCGTCTGCTTGATCCGCCGCTGCACGAGTTCCTGCCCAACAGCCGTCCGGAGATGGAGGAGGTGGCCAAGGCTGCCGGCATTCCGACCGACCAGGTGGCCCAGCGCGCCGCGATGCTGAAGGAATCGAACCCGATGCTGGGCCATCGCGGCTGCCGCCTCGGCATCACCTATCCCGAAGTCTATGAGATGCAGGTGCGCGCCATCTTCGAGGCAGCGACCCTGGTGAAGCAGGAAACCGGCGAGACGGTCGAAACCGAGATCATGATCCCGCTGGTTGCCATTCCCCGCGAACTTTCGATCCTCAAGGAAATGGTGGACCGTGTGGCGGGGGAAGTGGCCGCGGCGCGAAAGATGACGACGCCCTATCTCGTCGGCACCATGATCGAGCTGCCGCGCGCCTGTCTGATGGCCGACAAGATCGCTGCCGATGCGGCCTTCTTCAGCTTCGGCACCAACGATCTGACCCAAACGACCTATGGCCTCAGCCGTGACGATGCGGCGCGGTTCCTGCAGGATTATGAGCGGCGCGGCATCCTGCCCATCGATCCCTTCATCACGCTCGATCCCGATGGGGTGGGTGAGCTGGTGCACATCGCGGTGGAGAAGGGCCGCCGCCAGCGTCCCGATCTCAAGCTCGGTATCTGCGGCGAACATGGCGGCGATCCGGCCTCGGTGCGCTTCTGCGCGCGCGCCGGTCTCGACTATGTTTCCTGTTCGCCCTTCCGCGTACCCATTGCCCGTCTTGCGGCGGCCCAGGCGGCGCTCGCCGAGACCACCGCGGCGCATGCCACCGACTGAGGCTGGCCTGGCGGCTCTGCAGCGTCTGAAGACGGGCGGCAAACCAGCCATCGCCGCCGCCCTTGCCGCCCTCGAACGCGCTCCCGAATCGCCCGAGAACCTTTCGCTGCTTGACGCCGCCTATGCCGCGGCCAGCGCCCATGTGATCGGGCTCACCGGCCCGCCGGGCGTGGGGAAATCGACCTTGGCCGGCGCGCTCATCCGCCTTTATCGCAAGTCTGGCCGCCGCGTGGCGGTGATTGCCGTCGACCCCTCGTCGCGGCGTTCGGGCGGGGCACTGCTGGGCGATCGCACGCGCCTTGCCCATGATGCGCAAGATGAAGGCATCTTCGTTCGCTCTATGGCCGCGCGCGACCGGCTGGGCGGATTGGCGGAGCTGACTGTGGCGGCCATGGTGCTATTGCGCGCGCTCTACGACGTCGTGCTGCTTGAGACAGTCGGCGTCGGACAATCGGAAACCGATGTGGCCGACTGCGCCGATACTGTGGTCTTCTGCGTGCAACCCGGCGCCGGCGACAGCCTGCAATTCATGAAGGCGGGCATCGTTGAAATTCCCCATCTGGTCGTCGTTACCAAATCCGATATGGGCGAAGCCGCGGCACGCGCCCGCGCCGATGTCGAGGGCGCCCTCGAACTCGCCGATGGCGACGGCACGCCCGTCGAGGTGCTGGCGCTTTCGGCGACACGTGGCGAAGGTCTCGATGAGCTGCAGGCGGAGATCGATCGCCGCTGGGTCTGGCTGTCGGCGGAAGGGCGTCTGTCGCGCGTGCGCCAGGACCAGGCGCAGCGCTGGCTGATCGAGGGTGTGCGCCAGCGCTTCGGCCGCCGCGGACTTGAGCGGGCAGGCAGCGTGTCGCTGGCGACGGCGGAATCGCCCTTCGCCAGGCTTGCGCAGCTTTCGCGGCAACTGCACTGAACGCGGGCGCGGCATCGAACACGCCTTCGCCGCAGGCGAGCAGGGCCGCCTTTGCCGTCATTGCCGCGTCCTATCTGCTCTCCGCCCTGGCGGTGAGGCTGTTGGCGCCGGTGTATTGGGGCGTGGTTCCCGACCTTCTTGCCCGTTTTCAAACACGCAAGCCGACCGAGAAATCGCAGGCATTCCTTCTGCAGGCGCGCGCGATCCTTGGAGCTGAAACCGACAAGACCCTGCTTGCGCTCCACCGAACGAACGAAGGGGCGGTCCATCAGCGCATGATCATCGTCGCGGCGCATCGGCGCCGGGGCGGCTGGAATCCTGAAATCGTGCTCACCGGGCGCGAACGGCTGGATCGGGCGCACGCAAAGGGCCGTGGCGTCATCTTGTGGTCCGATTCTTTTGCGCACGCGGCCGTCATCGGAAAACGCGCCCTGGCTGAGGCAGGCTTTCGCTGCTGGCATCTCAGCACCAGCGGGCACGGCATCCTGAATTCGCCCCTGGCGAACAGGTATCTCAATCCGCGGGTGATCGAGGCTGAGCTGCGCTATCTCGCCGGGCGCATCGTCTTCGAGCGCAGCGCTCCGACGGCGGCAGTCCGCCGGATGATAAAGGTTTTGTCCGAAAACGGTCTTGTTTCGCTTACCAACAATGCCTTCGCCGGCAAAGGGCTTGCCACACCTTTTGGCAAGGGTGCGGAGTTGCTTTTGGCGCAGACGCCGCTGCGCCTCGCCGCAATCCAGCGCGTGCCGCTATTGCCGTTCCAGATGATTGAACGTGATCGCTTCCACCGTTACGAGGTGATCCTGGGGCCCGATCTCAGCGAGACGCCGCGCGCCGACTCTGCCGATGCGCTGCAGGCGGTCGCATCGGCCTATGCGGCTTACCTGATTGAACGCGTGCAAGCACATCCGGAGCAGTTCTCTGGTTGGCCAATGGTGCGGCTGCTGGATCAGGACAGTTAGGCAGGGCGATACTTCGCCATCGCCTGTTTCAACCTGTCGTGCGGCAGTTCGTAGAGCGTGTGGCCCTGGAACCCGGACATGGTTTCCGCGGCCGTCAGCGCGTTGATGATCGCTTCTTCCGTCGCTTCTGCCGCTGCACGGAACAGCAGCGTCATCCGCTCGGCACCAAGCATGCGCACGTCGACATGCTGGGCATCGCGCGGAACGCTGTTTCCTGTGGCAAAGGCGAGGAAGATATCGCCACTGCCGTTGGCGCCGATGCCACCGGCCCAGCCGAGGCCCGTGGTGGCGCGGCGCGCCAAGCGCTGGCACTGGATCGGCAGCAGCGGTGCGTCAGTTGCCAGGATGACGATGATCGAACCTTCCGTTGCTGTTGGCGCTGCCTGGAACGGCTCGGGATGGCCCGGCACAACAGGGTGATTAATCCCGCGGGCTACCGGGACCCCATCCACCCGCAGCAGATCGCGCGCCCCGTAATTGGCTTGGACGAGCACGCCGACGGTAAAGCGGTCGCCACCTTCCGTGGCAATGCGGCTTGCCGTGCCGATGCCGCCCTTGAATTCATGGCAGATCATGCCGGTGCCGCCGCCGACATTGCCTTCCTCGACCGGGCCGCCTTTGGCTTTTTCAAGCGCCTCATGGGCCATGGCTTCGGTGACGGGAAACGTCTCGGCATCGGAGAGCCAGCCGTCATGGGTCTCGGCCACCACTGGCAGGTGGAAGGCCTGCTTGATGCCTTTCTTCGCGGCATAACTGCAGATGGCGTCGCGCACCACGCCCACACAATGGGTGCAGGTGATGCCGATGGGAGCGGAGAGCAGGCCCTGCTCGGCGAGCCAGATGGTGCCGGTCATCTCGCCATTGCCGTTGAAGCTGTGAAATCCGGCAAAGCAGTAGTCGGTAAAGATGTTGCGATGGGGCCAGATCATCGTGACGCCGGTGCGCACCACCGCCGGCTTGTCGCGGATCAAGGTCGAATGGCCTACTTCGATGCCGGCCACGTCGGTGATGGCGTTCAACGGGCCGGTGGGCAAACGGCCAAGCTTGATCCCAAGGTCGCGCAGCCTGGCTCGTCCCATGGCCTGAATCCTACATTCGGGGTTAGAACTTCGCCCAGTCGGGCTTGACGGGCGTCAGCCGGGAGGCGCCACTGATGAGGACGCCCTGGCCGAGTGCCTCGAGGCGCACGAGGGCCAGACCCACATCGCCACTGGCGCTGCGCATTTCGCCGGCTTCCTTGTCGCCCAGCAGCAGTGGTGCTCCGAACTCCGGCACCGGTCCTTCGATTGCGACCGGCATCAGCCGCTTGCGCACCAGGCCGCGATAGCGCGTGCGTGCCGTCAACTCCTGGCCCATATAGCAGCCCTTGTCCCAGTCGATGGCATTCAGCTCGTCGAAGCCGTTCTCCAGCAGGATCGCCTTTTCGACCGGCAGGTCGCGGCTGCCATCGGGCACGCCAAGCGACATGCGCAACCGGTCGTAATCCTCGGCGCTTCCCGTCTCGGCCGGCAGTGAAGCGGCTGGCAGATAGGCGCGCGCGCCGAGCGTGGCCAGCCGCGGATCGACGAAAGCGACTCCGCCGTGTTCGGCGCGCGCCTGACCGGCTTCGGGGGGAAGATGAAGCGTGCCCAGCGCATCATCGCCGAAATAGAGCCCGACCGAGAGCGCGTTCTCCTCGGCCAGCGCCACCTTTGAGCGCAGCTTGTAGAGTGTCAGGCGGCGCAACAGATCGGCACGCCGGGCGGCCTCGCATTCGATCACCAGACGCTCGCCATCGACGGCGATGAAGATGTCGTGAAGATATTTGCCCTGCGCCGTGAGGAAGGCAGCGTAGATGGCCCGCGTCGGCGTGGCTTTGGCGACGTCGTTCGATACCAGCCCCTGCAGGAAGGCCTGGCGGTCCTCGCCGGTGAGCGAGATCAAGGCGCGGTCGCGGGCAATCAGGAACATGGGCTCATTCCGGTTCGTAGCTGTCGCTTCCTCACATGGGCGCGCCATGCCACTTCTTCCAGACCAGATTGCCGCGCACGCCAGGGCGAGGCAAGCGGGCTTGCCGGCCGTACGCTACCGGAGACACACAAGCCCTCGATCTTGCCAGCCGTACACTAAATGTCGACACTCCGCGCCATGACAATCCAGCGGATCGGAATCCTCACCAGCGGCGGCGATTGTGCGGGCCTCAATCCAGCGATTCGCGCTGTCGTCCATCGCGCCGTGCTGGGCTATGGCTGGCAAGTGGTCGGAATTCGCAACGGCACCGCTGGCTTGCTGACGCGGCCGATCGAATGGGTTGCGCTGACGCCGAGCGAGACAGATGTCGAACTGCTACGCCGCGGCGGCACGATCCTCGGCAGCACCAACAAGGGCGATCCCTTCGCCTATCCGATGCCCGATGGCCGCGTGGTCGACCGCAGCAATGAAGTCATCGAGGGCTATAACCAGCTGCGCCTCGATGCCCTGATCGTCGCCGGCGGCGATGGCTCGCTGCACATCCTGCGCAAGCTCGCCCAGCAGGGCGGGATTCCGTTGGTCGCCATCCCCAAGACCATCGACAACGATCTGGGGCTGACCGAGGTTTCCATCGGCCATGCGACGGCGCTGTCGGCGGCGACCAACGCGCTGGATCATTTACAGCCCACGGCAGCGAGCCACAGCCGGGTGATGGTGCTGGAGGTGATGGGCCGCGACGCTGGCCATATCGCGCTTTCGGCGGGGATAGCCGGCGGCGCCGATGTGATTTTAATCCCGGAAATCCCCTACAGTTTTTCCAGTATCACGGCGCGTATCGACGCACTGAAGGCTCACGGGCGCAACTTCGCCCTCGTCATCGTCGCCGAGGCGGTGAAGCGCGATCCCGACGATCCACAGGAAGGCGCCGTCCATGGCAGCATTGGCCACTACATCGCCGCGCGCATCGGTGCGCTGACCGGTGCCGAGACGCGGGTCACCGTGCTGGGTCATATCCAGCGCGGCGGCACGCCCAATGCGCGCGATCGCATCATGGCCTCGGCCTTTGGCGTGCGCGCTGTCGACCTCATCGCGCAGGGCAAGTTCGATCGCATGGTCGCCTGGCAAGCGCGCGGCGTGGAGGACGTGCCGATCCTGGAAGCGATCCGCCATTACCAGGCAGTGGACCCGCAAGGGACACTGGCCCACACCGCGCGGGGTCTCGGCATTTGTCTCGGCGAGGCCGCATGAATTTCTGGAACTTTTCGCTGCAGCTCTATGGCAAGCCCGGGGTAGGTCAGGCCTGCATTGCGCTCCAGGACGGGCTAGGCCTCGATGTCAACCTGCTGCTGTTTTGCTGCTGGCATGGCCGCGAGAACCGCGCGCTCTCCGAACAGGATATCCGCCGGGCGATGGCGGCGGCAGAGGCCTGGCAGCGCGAGGTGGTGCAGCCACTACGCGCCGTGCGCCGCCGGCTGAAGGCTGGCGTGGCGCCCGTCCCGGCGCTGGAAAGCGAGGCGCTGCGCCGCAAAGTCAACGATCTGGAGCTTGAGGGCGAGCGGATTGCCCAGGCAACCCTTGAAGCGCTGCCGGCCCCCGCGGCCGGGCGGCGCTCCGCGGCGCAAGCCAACCTGGCGCTTTATCTCACGATCATGGGACGTGATCCGGCCCGGGCGCCGGAGCTCCAGACACTGAGCGAAGCCTGCGGTTAGCCCGCGCCCCAGCGCTTGACCCGGCCGGTATCGATGCCGAAGAGGTCGAGGACGCGGCCGATGCTGTGGTCGACCATCTCCTCCAGGTTCTTGGGCCGGGCGTAAAAGGCCGGCACGGGCGGGGCGACGATCGCGCCCATCTCCGACAGAGAAAGCATGTTGCGCAGATGACCGCTATGCAGCGGCGTCTCGCGCAGCATCAGCACGAGTCGGCGGCGTTCCTTCAGCGTCA
>CAZQLF010000003.1:0-3106 GCA_964594035.1 uncultured Rhodospirillaceae bacterium
TTTCCGGTTCTCTCCGCGGCGCTTTCCCGCAGCAGGGGGAGCGGGGGGCAATGGCAGGACGGGCCGTCGGGGAATGGGATGAGCGCCCGGCGCTCAATCCGCTGGCCGAGCGCTCGCGGCGTGAGACGGCCGCGTTCGAGGCGGCCGGCATGCCGGCAGAGCAGGCAATCCGGCGTGCGGCGATGCGTGTCTTTGGCTCGAAGCCTGGCGCCTATGGCGCCGGATTGCAGGCGCTGATCGATGAGCGCGGCTGGAAGAGCGAAGCGGATCTGGCGAAGGCCTACATTGCCTGGGGCGGCTATGCCTATGGCGAAGGGGCCGAAGGGGTGGCCGAGCACAAGCTGTTCGCCGCGCGCCTCAGCCAAGTGGAGGGTGTGCTGCACAACCAGGACAACCGCGAGCACGATCTGTTCGACAGCGACGATTATTATCAATTCGAGGGCGGTCTTGCCGTCACCGTGAAGGAGTTGAGCGGTCGCAAGCCCGCCATCTATCACAACGATCACTCACGGCCCGAGAGCCCCCGCATCCGCCGGCTTGAGGAAGAGGTCGCGCGCATTGTGCGCGGGCGTGTCGTCAATCCGAAATGGATCGCCGGCGTGATGCGCCATGGCTACAAGGGCGCCTTCGAGATGGCCGCGACGGTGGATTACATGTTTGCCTTCGCCGCGACCACGGGGGCCGTCGCCGATCATCATTTCGATCTGGTCTATCAGGCCTATCTTGCCGATCCGGCAGTGCGCGAATTCCTGCTTTCCGCCAATCGCGATGCGGCGCGCGAGATGGCCGGGCGGCTGCTGGAGGCGATGGAGCGCGGGCTGTGGCGCCCACGTATCAACGCCGCGTTCGACGATCTGACCGCGCTGAGGGCTGCGTGATGACCGACGAGACCGAAGAGGAAATCAATAAGCGCGCCAACGAGAAATCGGCCAAGCGCAAGGCTGCGCGAGACAAGATGCTGGCCACCAAGACCATCGAGAAAGGCCTGCTGATCGTCCATACCGGCAAGGGTAAGGGCAAGTCGACGGCAGCCTTCGGCCTCGTCATGCGCGCACTGGGTCACGGTTTCAAGATCGGCATCGTTCAGTTCGTGAAAGGAAAATGGGAAACGGGTGAACGCAGCGTGCTGGCGAAGTTCCCCGATCTTGTGACCATCAAGGCGATGGGCGAGGGCTTCACCTGGGAGACGCAAGATCGCGCCCGCGACATCGCCGCCGCCCAGGCCGCGTGGGAACAGGCGAAACAAATGATCGACGATCCATCCTATCGCCTGATCCTACTGGACGAACTCAACATCGTGCTGCGCTACGATTACCTGGCGATCGCCGAGGTGGTGGCCAAGCTGGCGGCGCGGCGCCCCGATCTGCATGTCGTGGTGACGGGCCGCAATGCAAAGGACAAGCTGATTGCCGCCGCCGACCTGGTGACGGAAATGACCATGGTCAAGCATCCCTTCCGCGAGGGCGTGAAGGCGCAGGTGGGGATCGAGTTTTGAGCCGCACGCCCGCCATCATGTTCAAGGGAACGGGATCCGAGGTCGGCAAGTCGCTGATCGTCGCCGGGCTGGCGCGTGCATTCAGCCAGCAGGGCTTGAAGGTACGGCCCTTCAAGCCGCAGAACAGGTCCAATAACGCGGCTGTCACCGCCGATGGCGGCGAGATCGGGCGCGCCCAGGCGCTCCAGGCACGCGCCTGTGGTGTGGCGCCGTCGGTTCATATGAATCCAGTCTTGCTGAAGCCGCAGAGCGAGATCGGTGCGCAAGTCGTGATCCAGGGGCGCATGCAATGCACGATGAAGGCGGCCGAGTGGCAGGAGCAGAAGGCGCAATTCCTGCCGCGCGTGCTGGAAAGCTTCGCGATGATGGAGTGCGATTCAGATCTGGTTCTGGTCGAAGGGGCGGGTAGCCCAGCCGAGGTCAATCTGCGCCAGGGCGACATCGCCAATATGGGCTTTGCCGAGGCAGCGGACCTGCCGGTGGTACTCATCGGCGATATCGACCGCGGCGGCGTGATTGCCAGCCTGCTGGGCACGGTCGAGCTGCTCGAGCCCAGCGAGCGCCGGCGCCTCTGTGGCTTCATCGTCAACAAGTTTCGTGGCGATGTCCGGCTTTTCGATGAGGGGCTGGCCTTCACCGAACAGCGCACGGGCCTTTCCTCGCTGGGCGTGCTGCCCTATTTCGCGCAAGCGCGGCGCCTGCCGGCAGAAGATGCGCAGTCTCTGAATGGCGCAGGACCTGTGCGGCGCAAGGCAGGCATCAAGATCGCCGTGCCGCAATTCGCCCGCATCGCCAATTTCGACGACCTCGATCCGCTGATAGCGGAAGACGATGTCGCGGTTGAGATCGTGCCTTCCGGACAAGCTCTGCCCGGCGATGCCGATCTCATCATCCTGCCCGGGTCCAAATCGACCATTGCTGATCTCGCCCAGCTGCGCAGTGAAGGTTGGGACCTCGACATCGCCGCTCACCTCCGGCGCGGCGGCTTTCTGCTTGGGCTTTGTGCCGGCTATCAGATGCTGGGCATGACTCTGTCGGATCTGGAAGGCACCGAAGGCCCCGCAGGAAGCACCACAGGGTTGGGCTTGCTCGACCTATCCTCCGAAATGACCGGCGACAAGACCCTCAGTGCCGCCAGCGGCCGGCATGTTGGGAGCGGCAAAGCCTTGCGCGGCTATGAAATGCATATCGGGCGTACGGCGGGACCAGCGCGGGACCGGCCTTTCATGGTTTTCGATGACGGGCGCGCCGACGGTGCCCAATCGGCCGATGGCCGCATTGCAGGCTGCTATCTGCACGGCCTCTTTTCCAGCGATGCCTTCCGTCACGCCTATCTGTCGTCGATCCGCGCACGCGCCCACAGCGGGCTTGCCTACGAGGCCATGGTCGATGGCGTGCTCGACCGGCTGGCGGCCCATTGCGCCGCCCATCTCGACCTGCCGCGCATCCTGGAGGTTGCCCGTGGGCGCTGAGCTATATCACCGCGAGCAAGGCCACGATTGCAGCCTGGAGAAAGCAGGCCACCAGATAGAGGTTCAGTCCGCGGCGAAGAACGGCGGGTGTGGCCACCCGGCGTCCGTGCCGGGTGATCAACGGAAAAACCACCACATC
>CAZQLF010000003.1:3116-23024 GCA_964594035.1 uncultured Rhodospirillaceae bacterium
AGCCGCCGGTCCCAATGGACATGACTGCCGAGCCCTGGAGGCAGCCCGTGCGCGCTGAGCTAAATCACCGCGAGCAGGCTCACGACCGCCGCCTGCAGAACGCAGGCCACCAGATAGAGATTGAGTCCGCGGCGGAGATCGGCAGGTGCGGCTTCCCGTCGCCCGTCGCGGTTCATCCAGGAATCCTCGACGATCTCGCCGTCGTAACGCCGCGGCCCGGCCAGCGCCACGCCGAGCGCGCCGGCAAGCGGCGCCTCCTGCCAGCCGGCATTGGGCGAACGATGTTGGGCGGCGTCCCGCATCATGGCGCGATAGCTGTTGGCCGGGCGTGCGCCCGGGGTGAGGGCGGCAGCACCGACGATCAGCAGCCCCGCGATGCGCGCGGGCAGCAGGTTCAGCAGATCGTCCACCCGAGCCGATGCCCAGCCGAAGGCAAGATGCCGTGGCGATTTGTGCCCGATCATGCTGTCGGCGGTGTTGATTGTCTTGTAAACCAGAATGCCCGGCAGGCCGAAGACCAGCGCCCAGAAAGCCGGGGCGACGACGCCATCGGAAAAATTCTCGGCCAGCGATTCAAGCGCCGCGCGACACACGCCGGCTTCGTCGAGGCTGTCAGGGTCGCGGCCGACGATGCGGGAGACGGCGCGCCGACCGCCGGCAAGTCCATCGGTTGCCAATCCACGCAGCACCGCGGCGACATGGCAGTAGAGACTGTTCTGCGCCAGGAAAAGCGCGATGATCAGCGCCTTGATCAGCCAGCCATGCGGCACGCCCTGCAAAATACCTTCGAGAGTGGCGCCGGCAGCCGCACTCAGCAGAATCATGATCAAACAGACGCCGACGCCGGCACTCTTGCGTGCTGCCTCACTCGCCGATTCGCGGTTGAAGGTGCGATCGAGCCAACCGATCGAAGCACCGATGAGCACCACGGGGTGCGGCACGATCCGATGAAGCCAGCGCGGGTCGCCGATCAGCGCGTCGAAGGCGAGTGCGACCAGCAGAATCTTGGCCGAGGAGACCATGGGCGGCAGATTGAGCTTGGCCGTCGATGCACGTCAATGAGAAGACCACCGGGAGCAATAGCATGAGCAAGATCGGCGTGATGGTGTGCGGCCATGGCAGCCGCGACGTGGAGGCGATCACCGAATTTCAGACGGTCGCCGCCGGCATTGCCCAGCGCCTGCCGCAATATCCCGTGGCTTCAGGCTTTCTCGAATTCGCCCGACCCATCATCCGCGACGGGCTCGACAGGCTGCGCGGGCAGGGCAGCGACCATATTCTAGCCGTGCCGGGCATGCTGTTTGCCGCGGGCCATGTGAAGAATGACATTCCCTCGGTTCTGAACACGTATGCCGCCCAGCATCCGGGGTTGCGAATTGACTACGGCCGTGATCTGGCCGTCGATACCCGGCTGCTGGAGGTCGCGGGCCAACGCATCGAGGCGGCAGAAGCCCTCTCGCCGCGCCGCGTGCCGCGTGAGGAGACGCTGCTGATGGTGGTCGGCCGCGGCACCTCCGATCCCGATGCCAATTCCGACATCACCAAGGTCGCGCGCATGCTGTGGGAAGGCATGGGCTTCGGCTGGACCGAAGTCTGTTATAGCGGCGTGACCTTCCCCCTGGTTGGCCCTGGTCTCGAACATTCCGTGAAACTCGGCTATCGCCGGATCATCGTCTTCCCCTATTTCCTTTTCACCGGTGTGCTGGTGAAGCGCATCTATCGCATCGCCGATCAGATGGCCGCGCGTCACCCGGAGATCGAATTTCTCCATGCCCAGTACCTCAAGGACCATCCGCTGGTGCTGGACGCCTTCGCCGACCGGGTCACGGAAATCCTGAGCGGGGAGAACCGGATGAATTGCGGGCTCTGCAAGTATCGGGCCCAGGTGCTGGGCTTCGAGGCGGAGGTCGGTTTGCCGCAGCAGAGCCATCACTATCATGTCGAAGGCATTGGTACCGATGCCGACAAGACGAATGGTCATGGGCATCACCACCATGACCACGAGCATGATCACGGCCATAGCCATGACCATGACCACGACCATGGGCACGGGCATCATCATCACCATGATCACGATCACCATCACCATGATCATGACCACGGTGATCACGGCCATGGGCATGACCACCATCACCCGCCCCATCCCCATGCCGATCATCCGCATGGGCCCGGCAAGCGAAACCCGGATAATCTGGAATAGCAGACGCCATGCTGGCCTATGAAAAGGATCCGGCGGAAATCTATCGCCAGTCTTTCGAGATCATCAGGCGCGAAGCCGCCATTGAACGCCTGCCGTCCGAGATCGCCACGTTGGCTGTCCGGCTCATCCATGCCTGCGGAATGACGGATATTGCCAACGATCTCGCTTTTACCGCCGATGTGGTTTCCAGCGGCCGGCAGGCCCTGGCGCGGGGTGCTCCTATCCTCTGCGATACGGCCATGACGGCAGCCGGCATCATCCGCCGCCATTTGCCGGCGAAGAACGAAATTTCGATCGCGACGGAGAGCAAGGAATCCGCGGCCCGCGCCGCCGCTATCGGCAACACCCGAAGCGCTGCCGGAGTCGATCTCTGGGGCGACCGGCTGGATGGCAGTGTGGTGGCCATCGGCAATGCGCCCACGGCCTTGTTCCGGCTGATCGAGCGCATCGATCTCGACGGCTTTCGCCCGGCGGCAATCCTGGCCTTTCCTGTCGGGTTCGTGGGAGCCAGCGAATCCAAGGCGCTTCTGGCGGCAGGTGCGCTCGGGATTCCCTTTATCACACTGAAAGGGCGCCGCGGCGGCAGCGCCATGGCTGCGGCCGCCGTAAACGCGCTGCTGATCGGCGAAGGTGCCGCATGAGCCGCTGGCTCTCCATTGTCGGCCTCAGCGAAGGCGGCTGGGATGAATTGCCGGCCTTGGGGCGCGGACTTGTCGAAAGCGCGGAACTGGTCGTCGGCGGCGAGCGTCACCTCGCCATGCTGCCGGCCACGATCAAAGCCGCGCGGACCAGCTGGGCCACGCCGCTGCGATTGACCGTTGAGGAAATTCTGCGCCATCGCGGCCGTCCCGTGACCGTGCTCGCGACAGGCGATCCGATGCATTACGGCGTCGGCGTCACTCTGGCGCGCGCCGTCGGCAGCGAGGAAATGCTGATCCTGCCGAACATCTCCGCCTTCGGCCTGGCGGCTTCTCGCCTCGGCTGGTCGCTTGCCGATTGCGAATGCCTGACCTTGCACGGCCGGCCGCTGGAGAAGCTGGGGGGCTTCCTCTATCGCGGGGCGCGGCTGCTGCTGCTCTCGCATGACGGTTCGACGCCGGCCAAAGTTGGTGCGGAACTCACACGGCGTGGCTGGGGACCGAGCCACCTTGTCGCGCTGGAGCATATGGGGGGATCGCGTGAGAACCGGATCGAAGCAACGGCCGAGATCTGGGGAGGCCGCCAGACCGCCGATTTGAACACGCTCGCCGTCGAATGCCTGCCGGCTTCAGGCACCATCAGCCTGCCTCGTCTGCCGGGATTGCCAGACGAGGCTTTTGCCCATGACGGACAGATCACCAAACGCGAAGTGCGTGCCGTGACCCTTGCTGCGCTAGCACCGCTGCCGGGCCAGAGGTTGTGGGATGTTGGGGCGGGTTGCGGGTCGATCGCCATCGAGTGGTTGCGCGCCGGCCATGCCATGCGCGCGAACGCGATCGAGGGCGATGCGAAGCGTTGCGACATGATCCGCGCCAATGCGGCAACCCTTGGTGCGCCGGAAATCGAGATCATCAATGCGACAGCGCCTGTCGCGCTCGAAGGATTGGCCGAGCCGGATGCGATTTTCATCGGCGGCGGCGTTGCAAAGGCCAGCCTCGTGGAATGCTGCTGGGCAGCGCTGCCATCGGGCGGCCGGCTGGTTGCCAACGTCGTGACAGTGCAGGGCGAAGCACAGCTCCTGCGGTGTCACCAATCCCACGGCGGCAGCCTCGGCCGCATCGCCATTTCCCGGGCCGAGCCAATCGGGACCCAGCTTGGCTGGCGCGCGCTG
Source organism: uncultured Rhodospirillaceae bacterium (assembly GCA_964594035.1). Taxonomy (GTDB): domain Bacteria; phylum Pseudomonadota; class Alphaproteobacteria; order Dongiales; family Dongiaceae; genus DASXQK01. The sequence goes on from CAZQLF010000003.1 coordinate 7,127, forward strand.
CGGCCGGTCACCCAGTGGGTAGCGGTCAAGCCATGACCGGCGAAGCAACGCCACAAGTCTGGGGCGTGGGCGTCGGGCCGGGCGACCCGGAACTGCTGACGCTGAAAGCTCTCCGCCTTATCCGTACTGCTCACGTCATCGCCTATCCCGCGCCGGAGCGGGGAGAAAGCTTTGCGCGCAGCATCGTCGATCCTCATCTGCCCGGCGGCCAGAAGGAGATTGCCATCCGCATGCCGCTGGGGGACGGCGCCTTTCCGAAGGCGGACATCTACGATGCAGCCGCCGACGAGATCCTCGGGGAAGCGAAGGCCGGCCGGCGTGTGGCGGTGCTTTGCGAGGGCGATCCCTTCTTCTACGGCTCCTTCATGTATCTCTATGCGCGGCTTGCGGGCCGATGCAATGTTGCCGTCGTTCCTGGTGTTTCGTCGCTCACCGCCTGTGCCGCCGCCTCGGGTGGGCCGCTCGCGCTGCGCAACGAGACGCTGACCGTGCTACCGGGACCATTGCCCGAAGTGGAGCTGAAGGCGCGGCTTGTAGCGGCAGAGGCCGCGGCAATCGTCAAGGTCGGGCGCCACTTCGCCAAGATCCGCAAGGTGATCCGGGAACTCGGTCTGGAAGGCCGGGCGCATTATGTCGAGCGGGCGACGCTCGCCAATCAGCGCTGCCAACCACTCCGCGAGATCACGGTGGACAGCGCTCCCTATTTTTCGATGATCTTAGTCCGGGGCCGCGAATGACGCAACCGGCCGTCATAGTCCTCGGCCCGTCGGCCCTTGGTCTTGCCCAGCGCATTGCGGATGCGATCGGCGGCGAGCTGCATGGTTATGGCCCGCGTGTCAGTGCGGTCACCGTTTCCTTCACCAATACCGGCGATCATCTCCGCTCTCTTTTCCTGGCCGGCAGACCCGTCATCGGTATTTGCGCCTCGGGTCTGCTGGTCCGCTGCCTGGCACCGGTTCTCGCGGACAAGCGTGAGGAGCCGCCGGTCGTGGCGGTCGCGGAGGATGGCAGTGTTGCAGTACCGCTGCTGGGCGGCCATCACGGCGCCAACGACTTGGCGAAGCGAATTGCCAGCGCGATCGGTGGCGTTGCCGCCGTCACAACCGCAGGTGACCTGCGCCACGGCATGGCGCTGGACGAACCGCCGCCGGGCTGGCGCCTCGGCAATCCGGAAGCGGCAAAATCCGTTATGGCAGCGCTTTTGGCCGGCGAACCCGTGGGGCTGCGCAACGACACGACGGTCGAGGCAGCGTGGTTGCACAACCTGCCCTGGGCCAAAGAATCAGACAGGCACGTACTCATCACCGAGAAGGTGGTGAACAAGCCGGACGAACTGGTCATCCATCCCGCGACCATCGTGGTGGGCGTCGGCTGCGAGCGGCTGGCGCGGCCCGCGGAGCTGATCGATCTCGCAGAGCGCTCGCTGGCCGCTGCCGGCCTTTCTCCGCTCTCAATTGCCTGTGTTGCTTCCATTGCCCTCAAGGCGGCGGAGCCGGCTGTCCATGCGCTGGCCGAACATTGGAATGTGCCGGCCCGTTTCTTCGATGCCGAAACTCTTGAGCGTGAGACGCCGCGTCTCGTCAATCCGTCGGATCTCGTCTTCCGCGAAACTGGCTGTCATGGCGTTGCTGAAGGTGCGGCACTCGCCGGCGGTGGCGCCGATGGAAAGCTTGCGCTTGCCAAGCAGCGGTCCGAACGTGCCACCTGCGCCATTGCCATAGCCCCTCGCATCGTTGATCCGGTGAAAATCGGCCGGGCGCAAGGCCGGCTTGCCATCCTTGGCCTTGGCCCCGGTTCGCCAGAGAGCCGCACGGCGGAGGTCGACGCAGCGCTGCGTCAGGCGGGCGACTGGGTCGGCTACAAGCTCTATCTCGATTTGCTGGCGCCGCTGTCCGCCGGCAAAACGCAGCACGCCTTCGAGCTCGGCGCGGAGGAAGAGCGGGTCGTCCACGCTCTCAACCTCGCCGTGGCGGGGCGCGACGTGGCGCTCATCTCCTCGGGAGACGCCGGCATCTATGCCATGGCGACACTTGTCTTCGAGTTGATCGAGCGCGGTGGCAGACCCGACTGGGCACGGGTCGAGATCACCGGGCTGCCGGGCGTTTCGGCCATGCAGGTCGCGGCAGCCCGGGTTGGTGCGCCGCTCGGCCATGATTTCTGTGCGATCTCATTATCGGATCTCCTGACGCCCTGGCCCGCCATCGAGCGCCGCTTGCGTGCGGCGGCGGCGGGAGACTTCGTCGTGGCGCTCTATAACCCCGTGTCGCAGCGCCGCCGGCGCCAACTTGCGGCCGCGCGCGACGTCCTGCGCAAATTCCGCCCCGCTGAAACGCCGGTAGTGCTGGGCCGCAATCTCGGCCGGCCCGGCGAGAGCCTGCACGTCATCACGCTCGCCGACCTCGACCCCGAGCGGGTCGACATGCTGACCGTCGTGCTGATCGGTGCGAGCACGACGCGTGCGGTTCCGCGCCCCGATGGCGGCCAGTGGGTCTATACGCCGCGCGGTTACGCCGGCAAAAAGGAAAGGGCCGCGTGACGGTCTATTTCATCGGCGCAGGCCCCCGCGATCCGGATCTGCTGACCTTGCGCGGCCGCGATCTCATCGCCCGCTGCCCGCTCATCCTCTACGCCGGGTCGTTGGTGCCAAAAGCCGTCATCGCCCATGCCAGGGCCGATGCCGAGGTGATCGATACGGCGCCGCTGACGCTGAACGAGATCATGGCTCATGTCGAAAAGGCCGCTGCGCGGGGCGATGACGTGGCTCGCGTACATTCCGGCGACCCCTCGCTCTATGGCGCGACCGCCGAGCAGATGCGCCATCTCGATGCCATGGATATCGACTACGAGGTCGTTCCCGGCGTGCCGGCCTACGCCGCCGCCGCGGCGCTGCTGAAGACCGAGCTCACTTTGCCGGAGGTGAGCCAGACAGTCATTTTGACCCGTACCCCCGGCAAGGCCACACCCATGCCGAAGGGCGAGGACCTCAAGACGCTCGGTGCGTCTGGTGCCACGCTCGCAATCCACCTTTCGGTGCGCAACATCCATCTGGTGGTCGCCGACCTGACGCCGGCCTATGGCGCCGATTGTCCGGTGATAGTGGTCTTTCGCGTGGGCTGGCCGGACCAGCAGATCATTCGCGGCACGCTGGGCGACATCAAGGCGAAGGTAAAAGCCTCCAAGATTACGCGCACGGCGTTGATCTTCGTTGGCCGCGTCTTTGCCAAGCAGGATTTCAGTGACAGCCGTCTCTATCACGAAGACCATCGCCACATTCTCCGCCCAAAGCGTCGGAGCGGGGCGTGATCCGGCCGATTGCGGCCGAACAGACCTGGCGCTTGCGCCGCGACACTCTCAACCCCGGGAAGCCGCTGCCGACGGCACTCGACCCGCGCGACACGATTGAAGGCAGCTGTCATCTCGGCTGGTTCGAAAATGAGTGTCTCCTGGGCGTGGGCACTGTCAGCCGCATTCCTCTGCCGCTCGAGCCCGATGCTATCGCCTGGTTCGTGCGCGGCATGTCGGTGGTGCAGGGCCAGCGCTCGCGGGGAATCGGCGGAAAGATTCTCGACGCGCTGATCGCCTATGCAGCGGGCCGCGATCCCGGCGGATTAGCCTGGTGCCATGCAAGGCTGCCGGCGGAAAGCTTCTATATCCGGCACGGTTTCAAACTGCTGGATCGTATCGATTTGCCGGAGAAGGGTCTGCGCCTTCGAATGGCCCGGCCGCTCATTCTATAAGGAGTCAACCCAGGCGATTGCGTCCGCCATCGCCGTAACGGCCTTTGCCGCCGGAAGAACAGGCCGGCGAAGCAGAAGCACGGGCAGAGAGAGCTCGCGAGCGGCCACGATCTTGCCGTAGGTAGACTCGCCACCGCTGTTCTTGGCGATGACAAGATCGATCCTGTGCCGGCGCAGCAAGTCCGCTTCGCCCGCGGCCTTGAACGGACCACGCGACAGAATCAATTCGTGGTGCTTGAGCGCCAGAGGCTCTGGCGGCCGATCCACCAGCCGCACGAGAAACCACACAGTGTCGATCCCGGCGAAGCTGCCGAGTTCCTTGACGCCGATGGTAAGGAAGGCGCGCTTGCCGAGCTCTGGCGCAACTGTTGCCGCTGCCGCCAATGTATCGACGACAATCCAGCGATCGCCTTTTTCCGGCTGCCAGGGCGCGCGCTCGAAGCGCAGCAGCGGCCGGTCCGCAGAGACAGAGGCCTCAACCGCATGAGCACTGATAGCCGCGGCATACGGATGGGTCGCGTCGATGACAGCATCGATGCGGGCCGTGCCTAAATAATCTGCGAGGCCTGAAGCGCCACCAAACCCGCCAACGCGGACTTCGCCCTGTGGGCGGCGCGGCTCGATTGTGCGACCGGCAAGCGAGGTAATGACAGCGTGCCCCTGCGCTGCCAGCGCATCGGCCAGCACGCGTGCTTCCGTCGTGCCGCCAAGAATCAGAATGCGCCTAGAAGCCGGCACGGCCGACGATCCCACCTTGCCGGTCGATAATGATCACTTCGATCGCTGTCTCGCCGTCCAGCATGCCGAGCGCCTGTTCCTTTGCCAGCGCCGCGATCGCGTTGCCGAGTGGAAGATCGTGCACTTGCGCGAGTTCCAGAATCTCATTTGCCGTGTTCGCCATGCGCGCGGCATCAAGGACCGCCGGATCGGCTCCCAGCTGGCCGAGCGTACCGGCAAGCTGTTCGCGATCGATCTCGCTGCGGCCGGAATGCAGATCCATCGCGCCATCGGCCAGCTTCGAGAGCTTGGCGAAACCACCGGCGATCGTGAGGTGGGGTAGAGGATGCTGTTTCAGGTATTTCAGCGTCCCGCCGGCGAAATCACCCATATCGATGAAGGCGAAGTCGGGGAGGCCATAGAGCCGCCGGATCGCAGCTTCCGAGGTCGAGCCTGTACAGGCGGCGGCATGCGATACGCCGTTGGCGCGGCAGACGTCGATGCCCTGATGAATCGAGGCGATCCAGGCGGAGCAGGAATAGGGATGGACGATGCCGGTGGTGCCGAGGATCGAAATGCCGCCGAGAATGCCTAAGCGCGGGTTCCAGGTGTGTTTGGCAATCTCGGCGCCGTTGGGCACCGAGACGGTGATCTCTGCATCGGCCGCAACTCCGTGCGCCGCAGCGACTTCGCCAAGTGCTGCACCGATCATCTCACGCGGTTTCGGATTGATGGCGGGCTCGCCGATGGGCAGGGGCAGCCCCGGCCGTGTCACGGTGCCCACGCCTTCGCCGGCGCGAAAGACTAGGCCACCGCCTGGCGGCAATCGCCGCACTGCGCTGATGATCAAGGCCTGATGAGTTACGTCGGGATCGTCGCCGGCATCCTTGACGATGCCGGCCGAGGCCTGGTCGCCGGCCAGCAATTGACGGGCCAAGGCGAAGCTCGGTCGTTCGCCCTTGGGCAAGGCGATCTCGACGGGATCGGGGAACTTTCCTGTCAGTAGGGCGCTGTAGGCGGCCTTGGCTGCGGCCGCCGCACAGGCGCCTGTCGTCCAGCCTCGGCGCAAGGGCCCGCGCGGTTTTTCTCGCATGGCGGAATTCTTAATGCCCGGGTCTCGATTTGACTAGTCGCGGGTCTTCCTCCGCCTAAAATGCAGGCCATGGATGATCTCTTTCGAGACATGCCCAACTTGGAACCGGGCTCGGTCTGGCTGGCCGGCGCGGGCCCAGGCGATCCGGGCTTGCTGTCGCTGCTGGCGCTGCACGGTCTGCGCCAGGCAGATGTCGTCGTCTATGACGCGCTGGTCGATGAGCGCATCCTCGCTCTGGCTCGTTCGGACGCCATGAAGGAGTACGCTGGCAAACGCGGCGGCAAGCCTTCGGCCAAACAGCGCGACATTTCACTGCGCTTGATCGAACTTGCTCGCGAAGGCAAGCGCGTGCTGCGGCTGAAGGGTGGCGATCCCTTCGTCTTCGGCCGTGGCGGAGAAGAAGCGCTGGCGCTGGTCGGCGCGCACGTTCCCTTCCGCATCGTGCCGGGTATCAGCGCCGGGATCGGCGGCTTGGCCTATGCCGGCATTCCCATTACTCATCGCGACGTGAATTCGGCGGTTACCTTCGTGACCGGCCATGATGCCAGCGGGCTGGTGCCGGATTCGGTGAATTGGCAGGCACTGGCGAAAGGCGCGCCGGTTCTCGTCATCTACATGGCGCTCAAGCATCTGGAGCAGATTGCCGGCCGACTGATCGCCGGCGGCCGGCGGGCGGACGAGCTGGTGGCCATTGTTTCAAAAGCGACGACCGAAGAACAGCGGGTGCTTGAAACGAGCTTGGGTCGCGCAGCGCAGGATGCCGAAGCTTCGGGCATCGAGCCGCCCGCACTCGTCGTTGTGGGCGATGTGGTGCGGCTGCGCGCGGCGCTCGACTGGCTAGGCGCGCTGGACGGCCGTCAGCTGGTTGCCGATCCGCTCGATCTCGCGGAGAAAAGCGAAAGCGCGTGAAGGCCCGCGGTCTCATCATCGCGGCTCCGGCTTCAAGCAGCGGCAAGACGATCCTGACCGCAGCTCTGCTGCGTTTGCTATCGCGGCGGGCCGTACGGGTCGGGGCGGCCAAGCTTGGCCCCGACTACATCGATCCTGCTTTCCACAGCATGGCAAGCGGGGCGGCCTGCCTGAACATCGACCTGTGGGCCATGCGGCCGGCAACAGTGGCAGCACTGCTTTACCGGCTTGTCGAGGCCACAGACATCGTCGTGGTCGAAGGCGTGATGGGTTTGTTCGATGGTGCGGCCGATGGCAGCGGCTCGACCGCCGACTTCGCGGCATTGACCGGTTGGCCCGTCATCCTCGTGGTCGACGGGCGCGGCCAGGCAGCCTCCGCCGGTGCGCTGGTTCGTGGCTTCGCCAGCCATCGGCGGGGTGTCGACATCGCAGGCGTGATCTTCAACCGCGTGGGCGGCGCTGCCCATGGCGAGATGCTTCGCCGCTCGGTCGAGGCGCTTGGCATTCCGGTGCTCGGGTGTGTCCCGCGAGATGCGAGCTTCAACCTGCCGGAGCGTCACCTTGGCCTGGTGCAGGCGAGCGAGCATCGCGATCTCGCGGCAATTCTTGACCGGGCGGCCGAACACTTCGCGGCCTGCATCGATATCGAATCACTGCTCGACTTCGCGCGTCCTCCGGGCGCGATACCAGCGCCCGGAGCAAATTGCGCGATCCCGCCGCTGGGTCAGCGCATCGCTGTTGCCAGCGATTCTGTCTTCGCCTTTGCCTATCCGGCAGTTATCGAAAGCTGGCGGTCGGCCGGGGCGGAGGTACGCGCGTTTTCGCCGATTGCCAATGAAGCGCCATCGGCCGTTACCGATGCTGTCTATTTACCCGGCGGCTATCCCGAACTGCACGCCGGACGTCTTGCCGCCAACGCGAACTTTTTCGGCGGCATGCAGGCAGCGGCAAAGCGCGGCGCCACCATTTTCGGTGAATGCGGCGGCTATATGGTGCTGGGGTCGGGCCTGACCGATCAGCATGGAGCGCGCCATGCCATGGCTGGACTGCTGCCGCTGGAATCCTCCTTCACGGCACCGCGTCTGCATTTGGGTTATCGCGAGGCGCGGCTGGTCGCAGGTGGCCCGCTGGGGGTGGCCGGTGCCGCCTATCGTGGTCATGAGTTCCACTATGCCTCCGTCGTCGACGAAGGCTCAGGCGAGTCGCTGTTCGACTGCAGCGATGCGCGCGGGAAAGGCCTCGGTGCCAGCGGACGCCGGCGCGCCAGCGTCTGCGGCTCCTTCGTCCATCTGATCGATCGTAGCGAAAATCAGCCCGTCAACGCCGCATAACGCCGGGCCAGGCCTTCCGTAACAGGCCCAGGCGCGAGCTCGCGGCGGCCGATGCGCCTCAGCGCACGGATTTCGAGCAGGCTGTTGCAAACCAGGGCCTCGCTCGCCCGCTCGATCTCCGTCTCCGCCAACGGTATTTCGCGCGCGGCAATCCCAGCAGCAGCGGCGAGTTCCAGCACTGTCTGACGCGTGATTCCCCCGAGTACGCCTTCGCTGAGTGGCGGCGTGACCAGCGTTCCATCAAGCACGAGGAAAAGATTGCTGCGGCTGCCGCCGGCAAGCCGGCCGGCGGTATTGCGCAGCATGGCTTCGTCGCAGCCCATCTCGGCCGCCTCGCGCAGCGCCAGGATATTGTCGAGATAGGCCAGCGATTTGATTTGTGAGACCGGCGAATGTTCATTGCGCCGGATGCTTGCGACGTGGGCCGTCAGTGGCGCCTTGGGCGATGCTGCAATTGAATGACTGACGATCATCAGGGTCGGCGAGGATTCCTTGGGCGGCAGCAGGCCGCGCTGGCCAGGTCCACGTGTCAGGGTGATGCGCAACGAGGCTTCGCGATGCTGGTTCGCCCGCAACGTATCGACAATGGCAAGGCCGATGTCGCCGGCCGGCGGCATGGGAAGGCCCATCAGCCTGGCACCGCCAGCAAGCCGTGCCAAATGCGCTTCCAGCTTGAAAACCTTTCCGCCATAGACCCGCAGCGTTTCGAACAACCCATCGGCAAGCAGAAATCCGCGATCCGACGGATCGATGCGAGCGGCGACGGCATCGACCAGCCGGCCGTTTAGATGGATCATTGCCATGAGCGGCCGGCGAGGAAATTCTGAATCAGGCGATGGCCATGCTCGGTCAGCACGGCTTCGGGGTGGAACTGGACGCCGGCAATCGGCAGCTCCCGATGGCTGAGCGCCATGATAACGCCGTCGTCGCTGCGCGCCGTCACCCGAAGGCTCGCCGGCAGATTGTCGTTGGCCACCACGAGGGAGTGGTATCGCGTAACCCGCAGGGGGCTGGGGATGCCGGCGAACAACGCACTGCCGTCGTGGGTGACCGGCGATGTCTTGCCATGCATCGCCTTGCCGGCCCGAACCACGCGGCCGCCCAGTGCCTGGGCGATGCATTGATGACCGAGGCACACACCTAGCAGGGGCCGACGGCCGGCGAAAAAACGCACCGCTTCCAGCGAAATGCCGGCGCGTTCCGGCGTACAGGGGCCAGGCGAGATTACGATATGGCTTGGTGCCATGGCCTCAATCTCGGCCAGCGTCATGGCATCGTTGCGGATCACCTCGACCGGCTCGCCGCATTCGCGGATATAACGCGCGAGGTTGTGGGAGAAGGAATCATAGTTGTCGATCAGGGCGACGGTCATGGCGCCACCCCCTGCAGCGTATCGATGAGCGCGCGGGCCTTGGTCAGGGTCTCGTCGTATTCGGCAGCCGGATCGGAATCCGCGACGATTCCGCCGCCAGCCTGGAAGGTCAACTGGCGGCCGAGGATCGCCATGGTGCGGATGACGATGCTGGTATCCATCGCTCCGTCGAAACCGATATAGCCGATGCTGCCGCAATAGGGGCCGCGGCGCGTCGGCTCCAGCTCGGCGATGATCTCCATGGCGCGGATCTTCGGTGCGCCGGTGATGGAGCCGCCGGGAAAGGCGGCACGCAACAGGTCGATAGCCGTCTTGCCCTCGCTCAGCTCGCCGGTGACGCGGGAGACGAGGTGGTGAACAGTGGCATAGCTTTCCAGCCCGAACAGCACCGGCACTTCGACACTGCGGTCGCGGCAAACACGCGAGAGATCGTTGCGCAGCAGGTCGACGATCATCAGATTCTCGGCGCGGTCCTTCTCGCTCGCGGTCAGCTCCTCGGCCAGGGTGCGATCTTCCTCGGGCGTGCGGCCCCGCGGGCGCGTGCCCTTGATCGGGCGCGTCTCGACATGACCGTTGCGCAGCTTGAGGAAGCGTTCGGGCGAGGCCGAGACGATCGACACGTCGGCGTGGCGGATGAAGGCAGCGAATGGCGCGGGATTGCGCTGGCGCAGCGCGCAGTAAAGCGCGAAGGGATCGGCGTCCTCCGGTAGCGTGGCCTTGAACCGCTGCGAAATGTTCGCCTGGTAGATGTCGCCGGCGAGGATGTAGTCGATGACGCGGCGCACGCGGCCTTCATAGGGCGCGCGTTCGATATCGGCAGTCGGCGTGGCGCGCGGAATCGAGTTTGGCAGTGCCGGCGGCTCGGCCAGCTGGCGCAGAACAGTGGCCAGCCGTGCCGCAGCGCGGGCGCTTCGCACTTCCGGTGCGTGGCCGGGATGGCCGCTCGACATGACCCAGGCCTTCTCAAGTTGGTGATCATAGGCGATCACCCAGTCATAGAAGCCCATCAGCAGATCGGGCAGCGGCTGGTCGTCGATGCGGTGAGCCGGAAGTCTCTCCAGATGGCGCGCCAGATCGTAGGCGAAATAGCCGGCGGCGCCGGTCTGGAAGGGTGGCAAGTCGGGCTCGCTCTCCACCGGATATCGCTTCAGGCGTTCCGCCAGGGCGGTAAAGGGATCACCGGCGAACTGGCTCTCGCCGTCCTCGATCCAGCCGTCGCGCGCCTTGAGCGTCAGGAACGGATCGGCGGCGATAAAGGAATAACGGCCGGCATCGCCGCCGGGTCTGGCGCTATCGAGAAAAATGGCGCCGGGCGCGTGGGCGAAGCGGGCGAAATCACCGAGCGGATCGCCGTAGTTTACTTCCTGATAGAGCAGGCGCGTCATCGCTTGACCTAGAGCCATTCGTCCTGGAAGCCGTAATAGCGATAGGCCAGGCGCTGGTAGACGCGGCGCAGGCCGGGGAAGGGAAAACGCGGCAGTGGCGTGCCGAGAAGCGGTCCGGCATCGCCCTCCGGCTTGCCGGCGACGCGGGCCGCCAGCAGCTTGCCGCAATAATGCGACATGGCTACGCCGTTGCCCATATAGGCGAGCGCATAATGCGTGGTTCCGTCGTCCACCGATGCGACATGGGGATTCTTGTCGCGGCTGAGGCACACCCAGCCACGCCAGAAGTATTCGCTTTCGACGTTGGCCAGCGGCGGGGACATGTCGGCGAAACGCCGCTCGAGCCAGCGCCGCTGTTCCCCGTTGCTCTCCGCCTTGTCCTCGATGCCCACGCCCACACCGAACAGCATGCGGTTCTGTTGCAGCAACCGGTAATAGAACAGCATCCAGCGTGAATCCCAGATCTTCAGATAGGTCTTCCAGTTGACCGCGCTGCGTTCGGCCTCGCTCAGCTCGCGGGTGACGATGATGTTGGAGAGCACGGGCAGCAGCCGGCCGTCGAGAGACGGATGCATCCTGTCGCCGGTGTAGCCATTGCCCGCGATCACCACCTGGCGGGCGCGGACCGTGCCGCCGGGTGTCGAAAGCAGGTGATGCTTGTTGTCGCGCCGCCATGCGGTCACCGGGGAAGCCCCATGCAGCACGGCGCCGCGCCGCTGGGCGGCGCGGGCCACGCCGCGGGCGAGCTTCATGGCGTGAAGGGCGAACCCCTCGGGATGAAGCAGGGCGCCATGGGCTTCGCGGCTTGCGAGATAATCACGCGCCAATTCCACTTTGCTGATGAGTTTCGCCTCGAGGCCGAATTCCTTTTCAAAATGCGCCTGGCGCGCGGCAAGGCCCGCCATGCGATTCGCCTTGTGGGCGATCTCCAGCGCACCCTCGGGCGTACGATCGACATCGATAGTCTCGCGTTCCAGAATTCCTTTCACCGTCCGCACGGCTTCGCGGCTCTGCTCGAACACGGCCTTGGCCGCAACAACCCCCCAGCGCCGCGTCCAGTCGTCGAAATCCTCCTTGCCGATACCGATTGAACAGAACCCGCCATTGCGCCCGCTGCATCCCCAGCCGACGCGGTTGGCCTCCAGCACATGCGCCGTCACGCCATGTTCCAGGGCCAGGTGATAAGCGGTGGAGAGGCCGGTATAGCCGCCGCCGATGACGGCGACGTCGACATCCATGTCGGCTGCAACCGGATCGCAGTTGTCGACGTCGGCGCCGGCGCTGGCCGCCCAGAACGAGCCGACATGGGCGGCACCAGGCTGGCTGAGATCCGTCGGATTGATGGCCATGAGCGACCTCGATTGAAACGACGCCAGACATATGCCGCATCTGGCGGCGCCCCGCCAGCCATGCCGTTATCGCTTAGTCGGGTCGCGGCGGCGTCGATTGTGCGCCCTAGCAAGACCGGCCAAGGTTCGCGCCATGCGGGCAGACGCCAAACGGGTCACAACACTGCGCGAAGTCGTGCTGGCCAATCTCGGCCTCAGCCTGATGATCTTTTTCTGGGGCGCATTCTTTCCCATCCTCGAGCGGCTGCTGCTGAGCTGGGATGTCTATTCCGTGACGCTTGCCCGCCAGGTTGTCGGCACGATGGCTCTTTATCTTGGCGTGCAGGTCGAGCGCCGCCGCGCACGTCTGCCGCGGGTGGCGGCATGGCGGCCAATCCTGATCCTTGGCGGGATCGGCGTTTCCCTCGGCTCTCTGCTCACCAGCCTGGGTGTGCTGTATTCCAGCGGGCTCTCCTCCGCGATTATCTCGACGACCAATCCGGTTACCTCGGCGCTAACCGCCGCCGCACTCTATCGCGAGCCGCTGGCGCGAGGCGTCATCTTCGGAACAGCGCTGTCAGTGATCGGCGGCCTGATCTCCGTGCTGGCGGGGCAATCCGTGGAAGGTGCCCATTTCGGCGGGGGCGAGATCCTCATCATCATCGCCAATGTGATCTGGACCTGGATGTCCATGGCGGCCCAGCGCTGGCTGCGCGGTTACAGCCAGCTGCAGATTACCTGCTACACGGTGGGCGCCGGAGCGCTCTGGCTGCTGCTGTCGTATCCTGTCGTCATTGCCATGAAGATTGTGCCGATCCATGTGGATTTCGGTCTGGGCCCATTGGCCATGGTGGCATTCGCCGGTGCCTTCCCGATCGCCATCGGCAACTTTCTCTGGCACTACGGCGTCAGCCGCATCGGCGTTGTGGTTGCCTCGATGTACAACAACCTGCTGCCGGTGGCGGCGGTGGCCGTCACCGTGCTGATGGGTGGCATTTTCACCTGGTGGCAGCTACTTGGCGCCGGCATAATCCTGGTCGGCGTCTTTACGGCACAAATTCTCGCGCTGCGCCGTCGGCGCTAGGCGGCTCTTGCTTCCCGGCTGCTGATATAGGCGTTGGCCAGTTCGCGCAGGCGATCGCGGCCGAAACTGGGGTCGTGCCCGGCATGGACCACCCGCACCGGCAGCTCGCGAAGCCGCCGCATGGTGCGCAGATAGTCTGCAATGTTGGACGTCGGGAGTTCGTCCAGCAGCGGCCCGTCATAGAGGGCATCGCCGGAAAAGAGCGTACCGGTCGAAGCTTCCCAAAGGCCGATACTGCCCGGCGAATGGCCCGGCAGATGCAGCACCTCGAAATGCCGGTTTCCGATATCGACGATGTCACCCTCTTCGACGATCACCGTTGCCTTGGCTGGACGGCGCACATAGTCCGAGAGTTTGTAGCCAGGGCGAGGTAGCGCGCTGATCAGGCTGGCGGGCACCTCATAGCCAACCTTGTTCAGCCCCTCGATATCGGCGGAATCCCAGGATGAGGTGTCGAGGCTGTCGTAGCGCGAAGATCGGGCAAGACCGTCGGCTTCCAGGCGATGGACGAGGCAATTCTCAAACTCGTGATGGCCGCCGACATGGTCGAGGTGGGTATGGGTCGCCACAGCGAGCACGGGCTTGTCGAGCAGATGGCGTGCGGCCTCGCGCAGGCTCATGACACCCATGCCGGTATCGATCAGCAGATCGCGTTTGCGCCCGCGTACATGCCAGATATTGCAGCGCATGAGCGGCACGACATGCGGCTCCCATAGCAGGGTGATATCGTCATCGATGCGGCGGATCTCAAACCAGCGGTCGGCAATCTTGAGAGACATGGGTCAACCTGCTGCGGGTGTTGAATTGGGCGCGACATGGTAGGCGCATGAGCGGCGCGGGAAAAGAGCTCAGCCGGCTGTGGCTTGGCGCTGCCGCGATCAATGGGCTGATCGCCGTGGCCATGGGTGCCTTTGCCGCCCATGGCCTGAAGGACCGCCTTGCACCCGACGCGCTGGAGTTGGTTCGCACCGCTTCGACCTATGAGATGTGGCACGCGCTCGCGCTGCTCGGGGTTGCGCTGCTTGCGCCACGCGGACCCGCCGCGGCAATCAAGATCGCGGGCTGGGGATTTCTTGCCGGGTGTGTTCTTTTCAGCGGCAGTCTCTATCTGCTGGCCTTGACCGGCTGGCGCGGTCTTGCCTTTGTCACGCCGCTTGGCGGCACGGCCTTTCTGGTCGGCTGGGCAGCGCTTGCCTGGCACGCCATCGCCGGCTCACGGAAGACATAGCGCGCGCGTTCAATTCATTGGCAATCCCCGGCCGGGACAGGTAATTAGCCGCCATGACCACCCGCGTTTACACCCATCCGGCCTGCCTTTCTCACGACATGGGCATGGGCCATCCCGAAAGTCCGGCGCGCCTGACATCGGTGCTCGCAGCGCTGAAGACGCCTGACTTCGCCGGCCTGCAATGGGCGGAGGCACCGAAGGCCGAGTTCGCCCAGATTATGCGCGCCCATGCGCCGGCCTATATCGAGGGCATGCTTGCTGCCGTGCCGGAGAAGGGCCTCGTCGCCGTCGACGCCGATACCATTCTCTCGCCAGGCTCAGGCGAGGCCGCGCTGCGTGCGGCCGGCGCCGTCGTTGCCGCCGTGGACGATGTGGCCAAGGAGCGCGTGGCCAACGCATTCTGCGCGATCAGGCCGCCTGGTCATCATGCCGAGGCCAGCACCGCCATGGGATTCTGCCTGTTCAACAACGTTGCTGTCGGCGCCTATCACGCCCGCGAAGTGCATGGCTTCGAGCGGGTTGCCGTCATGGATTTCGACGTGCATCACGGTAACGGCACCCAGGCGATCTTCGAGCGCGATGCGAAAATGTTCTACGCCTCGACCCATCAGATGCCGCTCTATCCAGGCACTGGCTCGATTGCGGAGACCGGAGTGGGCAATATCTGCAACGCGCCGCTGCCGCCCTACGCCGGGTCGCAGGAGTTTCGTTCGGCAATGACAGAGCGGGTGCTACCGGCCATGGATCCCTTCAAACCGGATCTTGTCATCATCTCCCCGGGGTTCGATTCGCCTAAGGCGGACCCGCTGGCCAATCTGCAGCTGGTTGAGGCTGACTATGCCTGGGCGACCGACGAACTGGTGGGGATCGCCAGGCGTCATTGTGGCGGTCGTGTGATTTCCGCCCTGGAGGGCGGCTATGATCTGCGGGCGCTGGCGGCCAGTGCAGCGACCCATGTCCAGCAGCTGATGGCTGCCACCAACGGCCGTTCACTGTCATAATGGAGTCGCAGAGCAGGGATACGAGGATGGCAGAGCCCAAGACCCTTCCGGCGATCGACGCCATGAGCTTCGAAGAGGCTTTGACCGAGCTGCAAACCCTTGTCAAAGCGCTGGAAAAGGGCGATGCCCGTCTCGAGGAGGCGATCAAGTCCTACGAGCGGGGTGCAGCGCTCAAGCGCCACTGCGAAAAGAAGTTGCGCGAAGCCCAGGAAAAGGTGGACAAGATCGTTGTCGAGGTTGACGGGGGCCTCTCGACGGCGCCAGCAAAATTAGACTAAAAGAGCCCGGCCCAAGCTCCGGTTGCAGTGGCAAAATCGGGCCCAGCCTCTTGATTTCTTTGGGGAAAAGGCAGAGGTTTTAAAGATTCGGCCATCCGCTGCGACCGGCCGCAATTGAAGGATTATGGATCTTGTCCTCTAAGAGTAATACTCCGCTCCTCGATACTGTCCGCGTGCCCGCCGATTTGCGCCGCTTGCCGGAAGGAAAATTGCGCCAGCTGGCGGACGAGTTGCGGCAGGAGATGATCAGCGCCGTCTCCATCACAGGCGGCCATCTGGGTGCCGGGCTGGGCGTGGTCGAGTTGACGGTCGCTTTGCATTACCTGTTCGATACGCCGCAAGACCGGCTCATTTGGGATGTCGGCCACCAGGCCTATCCGCACAAGATCCTGACCGGCCGGCGCGACCGGATCCGCACCCTGCGCCAGGGCGGCG
>CAZQLF010000004.1:0-21867 GCA_964594035.1 uncultured Rhodospirillaceae bacterium
ATTAGACCTCGCCGAGGGATGACCACTATCGCATTTTTACTCGTTCGTCATGCCCGCCCTTGAGCCAGCCATGCCTTGAGGCGGGCATCCACGACTTGGTTATAATTGAATGATGGCATCCACCGAGCCGCCCGCTTGGCATCGCCGTGCCTACAGCCTCGCCGCCATGCGTGAGCTGGCGGAGCGCGCCTTGCCGCGCGCCGTCTTCGACTTCGCCGATGGCGGGGCGGAGAGCGAGGTAACGCTCCGGCGTAACGAAGCTTCCTTCGCCGAGATCGATCTGTTGCCCCGGCCGCTGAACGGTGCTGCCATTCGCGATCTTGGCATCGATCTGTTCGGCAAGCGTCTCTCGATGCCGGTAATGATCGGGCCCACGGGGCTCTCGGGTCTTTTCTGGCCCCAGGGCGAGCTTGCCGCGGCCCGCGCCGCCGCCTCGGCCGGCACCGCGTTCTGTCTTAGCCACGGTTCCACCTGCACCATGGAGGATCTGGCATCAACCGGAATATCGCCGCGCTGGATGCAGGTCTTCGTCTATCGCGACCGCGATTTCACCCGCGCCTTCGTCGAGCGCGCGCAGGCCAGCGCCTTCGACGCGCTGGTGCTGACCATCGACAACCAGCTCATCGGCAATCGCGAGCGCGATGTGCGCAACGGCTTCACCATCCCCCCGCGCTTCTCGCTCGCCGACAAGCTCGCCATGCTGGGCAAGCTTCCCTGGCTGCTGCGCATGGCGCCCAGGCTGCCGAAAGTCACATTCGCCAATTACGCCGGCTCAGGCGACAAATCCGACATCGCCACGCTCGCCGCGCGGCTGCCGGGAATGCTCGATCCATCGCTCTCCTGGCGCGATGTCGCCTGGATGCGAAGCCTGTGGAAGGGTCCGTTCCTGCTGAAGGGCGTGCTGGATCCGGGCGAGGCGACGGAGGCGCTCGACCATGGCGTCGATGGCATCATCGTCTCCAACCATGGCGGACGGCAGCTCGATGGCGCCATATCCTCCCTCGACGCGCTGCATGAGATCGCCGATGCCGTGGGCGATCGCATTCCCATCCTGCTCGATGGCGGCGTGCGCCGCGGCGCCGATGTGGTGAAGGCGATCGCGCTCGGCGCTTCCGCCTGTCTCATCGCCCGGCCGCAGCTCTTCGGCCTGGCGGTGGCGGGCGAGGCGGGCGTGGCCCGTGTCCTGGATATTTTAAGGCGCGAGCTCGACCGCGCCATGGGCCTGCTCGGCGTTGCCAAGATCTCCGAGATCGACGCGAGCTATATCCGAAGGCGGTAGTCTGTGTGAGCCTCGAAATTGAATCCCTCTCCCCACTTCGTGCGGAGAGGGATTTTCCTAATCGACTTCGACCACGCGATCGGACTTCATGATCGCCTCGATCCATTCGGGAATCTGCAAGCCCGCCTTCACTTTGGCCTCTAGGTTGGCTTCCGCCTTGCGCACGCCGTCGAGCGCGGCCAGCACGGCTTCCACCTGGCCCAGCGGCACGATCACCACCCCGTCGCGATCGCCCACCACGATGTCGCCGGATTCAACCTTCACCCCGCCAAGCACGATGGGCATGCCCACCGTGCCGGGGCCGGTGCGCGCCGGCGAATTGGCGGTGATCCCGGCGCAGTAGACGGGCAGGCCCACGCCCAGCACGCCGGCGAGGTCGCGGATCAGCCCGTCGGTGACGAAGCCTGCGATGCCGCGGTTCTTCGCCATGCCCAGCAGCAGGTCGCCGGTGATCGAAGTGGAAAGGCAGGCGTCGGTCGCCGCCACCAGGATGTCGCCCTTGCCCGCCGCATGCAGCGCGCCGAACAGCGCGAGGTTGTCGGCGGGCCCCGCATGACAGGTGACGGCCGTGCCCAGCATGATCGTCTTCGGTGTTTCGATCGGCTTGATGCGGTAATCGAGGCAGCCGGTGCCGCCCATGGCATCCACCAGATAGCCGGTCGGCACGCCGGCAAATTTCTTGAGCAGGCCCTGCGAGGGCCGCGCAAAGCGCCGCCGGATCTTGAGGGCTGGCGGTTCCTTGATCATGGGCGGCTCCTTCGCGGATGGGGGATGCATTTAACCACACCGCCGAGTTTTCCCTCTTCGCCCCCTCGACGGGATCGAGCCGCAAAGCGGGGGTTGGGGTGGGGCAGGCGCGCTGTATGGGGCTTGACAGTGGTACGCTATATGCGTATAATACGCGTATGGAAGGACGCGAACGGAAATCGGGATGGCCTGCAGATTCACTGCAGATGCAGGGCCATCAGCCGGCACGACTTACGTAAAATTGGTCTGGTTGGCGCTGCGCACGCTGTGCTGATTTTCCCCTATTCGCGCTCACGGCGACGACAATCGCCAGCGACAACCAGAGCAGCCCGCCATAGGCGTGCGAATAAAGCAGAAGCAGCGCCGCGACGCAGGAAGCGACATGCCATCCGCGGCGATTACTTTCCAGGGCCCGAATGGCGGCGCCCACGAAGATGGTCGCGGTCAGGGCCAACAGCGCATATGGCCGGGCGTCCTGCGAGTAGTCGATGTGAAAGCGCGAAAGACAGAGCAGCAGCGCGGCAACGAAGCCGGCGGCCCGCCCACCAACCATGGAACCAACCCAGAAGGTCGCCGCCACACCGGCAACGCCCAGGATGGCCGAGGGCAACCGAAGCACGGTCTCGCTGTCGCCGAAGGCGTGGATGAAGAGATAGAGGATCGAATTGTAGAGCGGCGGATGAACGTCCAGGGCCGTCAGCCGGATCATCTCCGGAAACGGTTGGGTTGCCTGCTGCCAGGAGGAGGATTCATCGAACCAGATGCTGGCCAGCGAAATCCCATGCAGGCGCAGGATCGCCGCCAGGATCAGCACAGCGCCGAGTGCCAGCCAGGTCGTTCGCCTGCTTGCCCAATCTGCGATCTCGGCAGACGGCCTCGCGGGGGGCTGCGTTACATCCATCGATTCCTCTTCAGGCGACTTCTACCACGCGGCCGGCGCGAGATTCACGGATCAGGTTGCTTCAACCTGATCCGATCTTCCTCTAGGCTCAGGCATCATGTCGGCAAGTTCAGATCGAAAAAGCCGGTTCCGCCCGGCCTTCCTTTCTGCGTCGCCCAGGACGGAAGCCTTCCTGCGGCGCTACGGCGGGTGGCTCGCCCTGGTAATCGCCTCGGCCGCCTATTTCCCGCGCTTCATCGCCGGCACGCCGCACGTTCTGCTCTATCCCTTGGCCGGCCAGTGCATGCTGGCGCAGCAACCGCTGCTGGTCTGTGCGCCCGGCTTCACCTATCCGCCATTCTTCGCCTTTGTGCTGATTCCGCTTGCGGGAATCGCGCCCTGGGCGTGGAACATCCTCTGGTATCTCATCACGCTCGCCGGAACGGTGATCAGCTTCTGGCTGGCCGATGCCATGGCGCTCGCCATGGGTCCGTCCACCTGGCCCGAGAGCAAGCGGGTCTGGCTGCGCCTGCTGGGCGGGTTGCTCAGCATCAAATTCGTGCTCGCGGTCTACGAGAACCAGGCTTACGACCTGGTAGCACTGCCCTTTGCGCTGTTCGGCATCTACGCGATGACCCGCGATTGGGACAAGCGGGCCGGCGCGGCATTGGCCATCGCCGCGGCGCTCAAGGTCACGCCACTGATCTTCCTGCCTTACCTGATCATGCGCCGGCGCTTCATGGCCGCCGCGGCGTTCGTCGGCGTGCTGCTGATCGCCTGCTTCCTGCCGGACATCCTGTTCACCCAGCAAGGGTCAGCCGACGGCTATCTCGTGACCTGGCTGAAGGAGATCGCCGGCGCCAGCCTCACCGACACCCATTCCTCTCACGCCTTCTGGGCCGGGGCCAATCTGCTCAATCATTCGATCCATGGCATGGTCGCCCGCTATGTGGAGGGAACATCCTGGCAGGACGATTTCGGGCTCATCCTTCATCTTGCCCAGTTCGGCTTCGTTGCCATCGTGTCGATTCTCCTGCTGCTGTCGGCGCGCAGCCGATGGACCATCCCCATCGACGGCTCGCTGCTGATCATCGCCGCATTGATGCTCTCGCCCATGAGCAGCCGCTCGCATTTCGTCGGGCTGCTGCTGCCCAATTTCATCGCGGTCGCCTGCTGGCTGTGGGACAGCCGCACGAGATTCCTGGGTGCGGTCGTGCTGGCGGCGAGCTTCGTGCTGGCGAGCGCCACATCCAACGACTTCGTCGGCAAGACGATCAACGACTGGGCCTACAGGACCGGCCTGATCGAATGGGGCAGCATGGTGCTGATCGTCTATTTCGGCGTGCTCGTCTGGCACGCGCGGCGCGCGGAAGTGGGGATCAGGCCGTAAACCCGCATATCGGCGAGCCAGCCCGCTGGTTTGCCGTCGAGGTCGCTCACATCCTCGCCGAAGCGGGCCAGCACGCTGGCCGCGATATCCTCCATCGCCATCGCAGGCAAGGTGGTGCCGGCAGCAATGCCCGGGCCGCAGGCGAGCATCAGGCTGCGGTCGCGGTGATCGCCGCTGCGCCAATTATCATAGGGCACCTCGACCAGGCCTATCTTGGGCGAGGAAACGGATTCGATCAGGACCTCGTCATTCCAGTCGATCAGCAGATCGGGGATGGTGTCTTGCGGCTGGCGCCGATACCACCGCTCCGCCCGGTTGACGGCGCGGATGGCGGGGCGCCCGGTCTTCGTATTGACGAGTGCCAGCAGGTCGCGCGCCAGATCGCTCAAAACGCGATCCGCCGCCTCGGGGCTGACGCGGCCGTGCGGCTCGCGCCCGATCAAATTCAGTCGCAGGCCGCCATGGACGGGGTTGTTGGGTGCAAGGAAGAAGCGCTGGCGCGCGCGCTCGGCGGGCGTGGCGAATTCCCGGTGCGCCACCGGCCGCAACAGGCGCAGCGCCGAACGCACCGCGGCATCGCCCAATGCGCCGAGATGCCGTTGCGCGGACTCGCTCCACTCGGCTTCGCCGGCTTCCCTCCGGTCGGCGAAGTCGATGCGGCCAAGCACCTCCTCCAGCAGATGGTTGGCGCCATAATGGCCGTCCATGCCGTGGCTGAGCATCAGGAGCAGTGTGGCGCGTTCATCCAGCGCGCCGAGCAGCTCGCCAAGCTCGGCATCGAGCTGCGCGTAAATGCGCCGCACCGGATCGCCGCCGATCGCGCGCAGCATCTCGGTGTCGAACCATGGGTGGGTTTGATCATGCAGATGCCAGAACTGGTGCCCGGCGGAATGGGCTTCCGCGTAGATGCCGATGAACAGGTCCCATTCCCGTTTCGCCTGATAGTGGCGCAGCAACCGGGTCTTCAGCGGTATCGTTGCCAGCAGCATCTCGGTCAGGCGCCTGTTCTCATCGGCCGTGCGAAACACGCCTTCGCGAAGTTGATAATCATCGGGGGCGAAGTTCCGCCGCTTGCCGGCCGACATGCCAAAGACCGGGTGCTGGCCGAACTCAGCCAACAGCGCCTCGTGCTCGGCCGGGGGCCAGACCCGCAGGCCAAAATGGCGGTCGTGGCAGGCCCACTCGGCAATTTCGAGCGCCGTCGCCGGATCGCCGGCACGATCGCCCACCACGGTATGGGGGATATCGATGCCGGCTGTGGCAAAGCCCGACGCCGCCAGGCGGCGCCAGAAAGGCGTGCCCTGCAAACTTTCCGGCGAAGTCAGCCGGCGCCGATATGTCGCGACCTCCACTTCATCCCAGCACAGAAAGCCGTGCCGGTCGGGACGCAGACCGGTGGCGAAATCGGCCCAGATGGAATTGACGAACAGCCCGGGCGAAACCGTCAGCGGGCAGCGGGCCGAGCGCGCCTGCAGGCCGGCCAGCACCGGCATGGCGCCTTCTGCGGCCAGCGCCAGCGCCGTATCGCAATCCATGGCGTCGAAGCCGATGATGACGACCGGATCTGCCTTGTCCGCGCGCTTTGGCCTGCGCACGGCCGCGGCGCCATCCATGCCCATTTGGCCCCCCTGGTCTATGGCCGGGCATCATAGGCAGTGGGCCCCCCAATCAGAAAGAAATTAACCGCTGGATCGTGATGCGAAGGTCATCGTGCCGTGATGGTCGACGTGATGGATTGGACGACCATGGTCGCCATCTGGAACTGGGCGCCGCGATCGGTGATGCCGTGGCGATGAGCAACCCAGGCGAAGTCGGTATAGGGCGCCCAGACAGCTCCGTCCTTGTCCTGGAAGACAAGAATACGCACCGGCCAATCCAGACCCGAAACGGGGTTCGAGGTCATGAACTGGGTACCGAGCGGCGGGTTGCCGAAAATCAGCAGGGTCGAGGGCCTGAGAGCGATGCCGGCATCGGCGGCAAGCTTCGCCTGGTCGATCTGATCGAAGAACATGATCTTCTTGCTGGCGATGTCGTCCTTGATGCGGCGGATGGTTTCGTCCATCGGATAGGCGCTTTTCACCAATACCACGCCATCGCTGCCGGTGGCCGCAGCCGGTGGCAGGTTGGCCAGGAACAAGGTAATCAGCAGGAACGAAAGCGTCTTGGCGATACGGGCAAGCATGGCGGTCTTCCTTCCTTCGGTAGAGTTGCTGTTGGTGGGAGGATCGCCGAGACGAGACCCCGGATGAAATGCCGCTTGTCTATCGACTCGATAACGCGAATGCAGGGTCTGCAATCGCCAGGCGCCTCGTGTAAGGTGCCCGCGGGGGGACAGGTGGTCGATATCTGCAACAGAGCCGCGCCGTGACGATACGCGTCCTTCTGCGCCGCGCCGGTCTCTCACTGCCGCGGCTCGGCCGCTCTCTCTGGGTCATCGGGCCGGACAGTGCCGCTATCGATGACGTCTATGGGGTGCTGGACGCGCTGCTGGAGCGCCGGCGCGGATACCTGATGGTGCTAAGCACGCCCCGCGGCCGCAGTTTCGCCGCGCTCACGCGCCGCTATGAGCGTGAGATCGTCCTGCCGCTGCCCCATGGATTCGCGCTGCGGCGATTTTTCCGCCGTGCGAATCCCGCCTTGGCGGTCCTGCTCGGGCCGGATGGCGCCTGGCGTCTACACTGGCAGAAGGATCTGCAGTCTTTGGGCATTCCCACGGCGATCCTGGCGCCGGGTGACGGCACGGCTCTCGACAGGCTCGAAGGATTGCTGCCGCCGCGCACCGTGACGCGCGCGCTGCGCGAATCCCTGCGCCGGCCGAGCGGGTTGGCCCGCTTTGTGACCGGACCACTGGGCGGGTTGGCGCTGGCTCTGTTTTCCCGGCAGCGCATCACCGATTGGGACGAGCTTGCCGAATGCCTCGGGCGGCCGCGGCGCATCCTTTGCCTCGGCAACGGTCCTTCCTCGGAAGCGCGCATGCTCCAGGGTTTCGCCGACGACACGGTGTTCCGGGTCAACTGGCGCTGGCGCGAGCGCGGCCTCCTGGCCAATCCCGCCCTTGTCTTCATCGGTGATCCGACGACGCCGCGGCATGTAGCGGCGCCGATCCTGGGGTTCCGTACATCCGAGGAGGCGAGCTATGTGCTGTGGCGTCACTGTCTTCGGCTACCGCGCTTTCGTTTCTTCATCTTCGACGACATGAAGGACAGCACCGGCAGCCGCGGCTGGGCAGCGCGGCCCACCAACGGAGCGATCATGGTGGCGACGGCGGCCGCACTTCGTCCGCGGCGTCTCACCATCGCCGGCATCGATCTTTATCGGCACCCGGAGGGCCGCTATCCCGGCGGCATCAATGTACAGGATGGCTACAACCGGGTGCATGACCGCGATGTGGAGATCGAGATGATCCGCCAGGCGCTGGCGGGCTTCGCAGGCGAGGTGCAAATCCTGAGCCCGATCCTGGCCGCGGCGCTCGCCGAACCGAACGGTGTGGCAAGCAGTCGCGTGTCATCGTGAGCCTGATTCAGATGCGGCGGATCCTGCTGGTGCGCCTGACCTCCTTTGGCGATGTCGTGCGCATCAGTGGCCTACCGGCGGCACTGCGCCGGGCAAGCCCGAAGGCAGAGATCGTCGTCGTCACCGACGCCGGCCTGGGCGCCCTGTTCGCGGCAGCGCCCGATATCGATCGCGTCATCCTCAACCACCGCGCACCGCTGATGGCGACGTGGCAGCAGGCAGGCCGGGCATTGGGCGAGCTTCGCCGCGATGGCGGCTTCGATCTGGCGATCGATCTGCAGGGACGACCGGCTAGCGCGCTCTGGGCCTACGCCAGTGGTGCAGCGATCAAGGCCGGGCGCGGCGGCTTTCGTCCCGGATGGCGCTTCACCATGCCGACCGATTATCAGCGCAGCGACACGGCGGAGAGTGCCGCAATCCTGGAAAAGCTTGGCATCGCCGTTCCTGACCCGGCGCCGGTGCTTCATACGAGCGGCGAGGCGGAAGCGGCACTGGAGAAAATCCTGCGCGAAAATGGTCTGCCGGAAAAAGAACTCCTCGTGGTCAACCCCTTCAGCCGCTGGCCAACCAAAGCCTGGCCACTGGAACGCTACGTCGAGCTTTTGCCGCGGTTGCGCGCCGACACGCGCCTGCCGCTCGTCATCAGCGCTGGCACGGCTGAGGTGAGCGAGGCAGCGCGCCTGGTCGCGGCCATGCCTGCCGGTACCGCGGTATCGCTTGCCGGCCGGCTCGATCTCGGCCAGTTGCTGGCACTTCTGCGCCGAGCCCGGCTGGTGCTGACCGGCGACAGCGGACCCATGCATGCCGCCGATGCGCTGGGCACCAAGGTCGTGGCGCTGTTCGGCCCGACCTGGCCGGAGCGTGCCGGGCCATGGCGCAAAAGCCAGATCGTCATCCAGCGCTGGCACTCCCCGCGCTATCACGCCTATCGCGATCCCGCCTCTGCCGTCGGCATGGCGGCGATCCCGGTGGAAGAGGTGCGCGCGGCCGTGATGGCAACCCTCGCCTGAGCGGCGCAATCGCGTGAGCAAGGCCATTGCCGTCATCCTGCCGAACTGGATCGGCGATGCGGTCATGGCAACACCGGCCCTGCAGCGCCTGCGCAGCTGGGCGGGGGTCGATGCACGGATCGAAGGCTTCGCTCCGCCCAACGTGCGGGATTTATTGCACGGCCTTCCGGCGCTAAGCGCCCTGCATGAACTGCCGCCGCGCGGTCTTCTGCCGTCGCGCGCACTCGCTCTCTCTCAGCGGTTACGCGCCGGCCGCTTCGACTGCGCTGTGTTGTTCAGCAACGGGCTGGGTGTGGCCATTGCAGCCTGGCTTGGGGGAGTAGGCGAGCGTGCAGGCTACGCTCGGCGTGGCCGCGGTGCCTTTCTCTCGATCGCGCTGACGCCGCCGCGGCAGAATGGGCGGCTCTCGCCCGTTCCAGCCATCGACTATTATCTGGCGCTGGTGCACGCCCTCGGTGCGGCCGAAGGACGGGTTCCGATGATGCTGGTGATTTCACCGGAAGATGAGGCTGCCGCGGCACCGGTGTGGTCGGTCTTCACCGATCGCGGCACCTGTCCGATGGTGATCCTCAACAACAACGCCGCGCGCAGTGAGGCCAAACTCTGGCCGATCGACTTTATGGCCGATCTGGCGCGGCACATCGCCGGTGCTTTCGATGTGAACGTTCTGATCCTGGGCGCGCCTGACCACACGGCACGTGCGATCCAGACAGCGCAGCTTGCGGGTCACCCTCATGTGCGGGCGGCAACACCGTCAGGACTGGGGCCTCTCAAGGCCTGTCTGCGCCATGCCGCTCTGGTCGTCACTACCGATAGCGGCGTGCGCTCGATCGCCGCTGCGTTCGGTGTCCCGCTCATCTCGCTGTTTGGCCCCACCGATCCACGCTGGACGCTGCTGCATGTAGCTAACGAAATCATGATCGAGGAGCGCCGGCAGCATCGCATGGCGTTGCTCCCGGTGGAGCGCGTCTGGGCAGCGGTACAGCAGCTGCTCGGGCGCAGCTGGTGACGAAAGAGCAGTTGCGAAGCTCGGCCCTTACGGGGCAGGCGAGATCGTTGCTCCGCCATTGGGCGCAAGCACGACTTTCATCGCCGCATCGGTCTGGGCCAGTTCGAGCGCTTCCTGGGCGCGTTCCAGTGGCATGCGGTGACTGACGAAGCGTTCGAAGGGCAGGCGGTCGAGATTGGCCGCCATCAGGCGCATGGAGGGCAGATAGGATGTCGCAGTCTCGCCGCCGACGCCGATAACGCTGACATTCTTGGTGCAGATGTCGGCATTCGGATTGATCGCCACCGGTCCCATGTCGACGAAGGTGCCGGCCTCCACCACCACGCCGCCGACGCGCACCATGCGTAGCGCCTCGATGAAGGTCTCGGGAAAGCCGCTGCAATCCAGCACGATGTCGGGACCACGGCCGCCGCAATAGTCGCGGGCCCTGGCAATGCGCTCCGGCATGTCGCTCTTTGCGACCTCCATGGTGAGCGTTGCGCCGAATTCCTCCGCCAGTTTCAGGCGAGACGGGAATTTATCGGTGGCGATCAGCTTGCTGGCACCCAGCAGCTTCGCCTTGATGAGATGACAAAGGCCGAGGGGGCCTACGCCCAGCACCGCCACCGACTGGGCGAAGCGGTGACCGCCGATGAGGCCCATCAGGCTCTGCGCCGTTTCCACCCCATGGGTGACGGACATGATCTCGGTCAGCACCGCGACATGGTCCGGCAACTCGTCAGGCACGCGGAAGATGCGCGAGCCGGGCAGCAGGTACATGTACTCCGCCCAGCCGCCGAAGAGATGGGGCGCGGGCCCGCAATGCAGGCTGTTGCCGTAATCCTGCGTGTTCTCGCACATGTAGTAGGGATAGTTGTTGCGGCAGAAATGGCATTCACCGCAGGAGACGTTGGCCGCCGGCACGATCCGGTCACCGACCTCGAGAGGCCTGCCTTCGCTGTCGCGCACTTCGCCTCCGAGCGCCACCACCTCGCCGACATTTTCATGGCCGCAGATCAGGGGGTAGGTCAGGTCCTTTTCCTGAGGGGTGCCGGCGTACTGCTTGCTCTCCCCGCGGAAGGTGTGTTTGTCGGTACCGCAGATACCGGAATAGCGCACCTTCATGACGACGCACCCGCGGGCGGGCTCCGGCATGGGGAAGTCGTGCAGGGCAATCCGGCCGGGCCGTTCCATGACGGCTGCGCGTACCTTGGCCATGTGGTGTTCTCCTTACCTTCCACCATCCATCGGGCGGTTTAGCGGCCCGTTTTACCCCGCCGCAGACCGTCCGGCCTGCTTGACCTCATTTGGTCGGAGGGCTAGCGTTACAGCCTAGTGGATCGTTCCAATCGAGGCAAAGACAGGCCTTTGAGCACAGTTCGACCCCTCGCCGCGCCCCGGAGAAAGGCGCGTTCAGTCGGGCTGACCCGGCGGCGCGATCCTTTCCTTGCGCCCTCGTCCGGCAAGCCCTGAACCGGCTGTCGGGGGCACGATGGACGTCCGTTACCGGCAGGTTTCCAAGTCCTTCGGCACGCATCAGGCGCTGGCCCCTCTCGACCTCCACATCGCCGATGGCAAATTCCTGGCGCTGTTGGGCCCATCCGGCTGCGGCAAGACCACGGCCTTGCGCCTGCTTGCCGGGCTGGAACGGCCGACCGGCGGCCAGATCTTCATCGGCGAGCGCGATGTCACCTATGTCGCAACCAAGGACCGCGACATCGCTATGGTCTTCCAGAGCTATGCGCTGTATCCGCATCTGAAGGTGGCGGACAACATCGCCTACCCCCTTCGGGTGCGAAAAGTCGAACCCGCCGAGCGTCGCAAGCAGGTGCGCAAGGTCGCGGACCTGCTGGGCCTGGAAGACTATCTCGAACGTCGGCCGGCACAGCTCTCCGGGGGCCAGCGCCAGCGCGTGGCTCTGGCGCGGGCCATCATCCGCCGGCCCCAGGCCTTCCTGATGGACGAGCCGCTCTCCAACCTCGATGCGCAGTTGCGCCTGCAGATGCGGGTGGAGATCAAGCGCCTCCAGCGCGAACTCGCGACCACGACGCTCTACGTCACCCACGACCAGGTCGAAGCCATGACCATGGCCGACGCGATTGCGGTGATGCATCGCGGCCGGCTGCAGCAGCTGGCCACGCCGGCGGAAATCTATTCCCGGCCGGCGAACCTGTTCGTCGCCACCTTCTGCGGCTCGCCGCCCATGAACATCCTGAACGGTGACGTTGCCGAGGGCGTGTTCGTCCATAGCGCTGGCAGGATCGCGTTGCCTGGCTTCGTCCATCGTGGTGCAGCAAAGCTGGGCTTCCGTCCGGAGCATGCCGAGCTGGTCGAACCGTCGGCCACGGGATCGCTCGCCGGCGAAATCTACGTCGTCGAGCCTTTGGGCAATGAGACGCTGGCCACTATCAAGGTGGCGGACACGCTCATCAACATCCGCCAGCCAGCGGACTTCGCACTGGCCATCGGCACGCGTTGCGGCATTCGCCCTATGGCGCGCCACTTGCATCTATTCGACGCCGAGACCGGCACGGCCCTCAAGGCCGGGCTCGCGCATGCTGCATGATCCGAGGGAGATTGATTTTAGTTAGTAGTAGCTCAACGGGCCGAAAGCGGCCTCAACAGGGAGGATTAAATGACCGACAAAACCAAGGAACCGGCCAGCATGTTGAAGCGGCCAGTCCGCCGGCGCGCGATCCTGAAGGGCGCCCTTGCCGGCACGACGGTGCTGGCCGGCAGCGGCATCTTTGCCCCGCGGATCATCCGCGCGGCAGGCGGCTCAATCACCATTGGCAGCTTCCAGGACAACGCGATGGCGCCATTCCGCGACTACTTCGTCAAGGAGTTCCAGACGCAAACGGGCATAACCGTCAACTACAACGAGACGAACTACGACAGCTGGTATCAGAGCTGCAAGAACGACGGCCTGAACAAGACAGGTGCCTATGACATCTATGTCATGGATGACAACTGGGTACCGGAATTCGCCGCTGGCCATATCGTCCAAAGCCTCGATGCCCTCAACTTCAAGGTGAATCCGGACATTCTGCCCAAGGGCCTCGAAATGGGTCTGTGGCCGCCGAAATCCGGCGCCCGCATGAAGGACTTCGCCAATGCGAAGCCCGAACTCTATTCGATCGTCATCATCGACGACGTCGAGATCCTCTACTACCGCAACGACATGTTCCCCTCGGCGCCGGAAACCTGGGACGACATCTTCAAGGTCGCCCAGACGACGAAGGCACCTGACATGTATGGCTGGTCGCCCCGCGGCGTGAAGGGCAACCCGATCATGATGACCTATCTGCCGCTGCTGCACTCCTACGGCGGAAAGTTCGTCAATGACGATTGGTCGCCGGGCTTCGCCGGACCGGAAGGCGTCGGGGCACTCTCCCGCCTATTCAGCTTTATTCCCTACATGCCGGCCGGCGTTGCAGAGTTCGACACCGACCAGGAAGTGCAGGTTATGCTGGAAGGCAAGTGCACGGCGTTGACCGAATACACGGGCCTCGCCCAGCGTATCGACGATCCGGCTTCCTCCAAGGTGGTGGGCAAGATCAGCGCCGCCACCACGCCGAAGCAGGAGATGCATGCCCCGCCGATCGGAACCTTCATCGCCAGTGTCTCCTCGGGCGCCAAGAATTCCGCCGGTGCGGTGCAGTTCCTGGAGTGGTTTACCTCCAATGACGTCCAACTGGAATTTGCCCGCAAATACGGCGGTGCGGCGGTGACCGGAACGGCACTCAATGATCCGGAAGCCGTGAAGGCCCATCGCTGGCTGCCGGCGATTGCGGATTCGGTGAACAACTCGGTGCAGAAGCCGCGTACGCCGGACGAGCCGAAGATGGAAGACATCCTCGGCACGGCGCTGAACGAAGCACTGGTGGAAGCGATTGCGGCGAAAGCGAACTACGACGCCATTGCCCAGAAGCACCTGACCGCGGCGGCGGGTCAGATCACCGACTACCTGAAGCAGCAGGGCGGCTATTTCTAAACCCTGAATTGCTCAGGATTTGACTCTCACAGCCTCAGCTGTGGAGAAACGTGAAAGCAGGGTACAGCGGCTAAGATTGGCCGCTGTACCCTATCTTTTGCTGCTGCCCGCGATCCTGGCGCTGGCGGCCATCTCGCTCTATCCGACCATCGACGGCATCGATGCCAGCCTCCACCGGTTCCGCTACGGCCTCGACCAGGGCTTCACCGGTCTCGACAATTTTTCCATCATCTATGGCGATCGGGTTTTCTGGCAGGCGATCCTGACCACGGCGCTGTTTGTCATCCTCGCCGTCGCCATCGAAACATTGCTGGGTTTGCTGCTGGCACTGCTGGTGGCGCGCGAGCTGCGCTTTGCCGGTTTGATCCGAGTGTCGCTGATCTTGCCCATGACCATCGCGCCAGTGGTTGTGGGTGTCATCTGGCGGCTGCTCTATGCTTCCGACATCGGCGTGGTCAATCCGCTGTTCGAACTTTTCGGCTTCGACGGGCCGAACGTACTGGCACATCCACTCACCGCCTTTCTCGGCCTGGTCGCGGTGGATGTCTGGGAATGGACGCCGCTGCTCTTCCTCATCATTTTGGCGGGTCTGCATTCCTTGCCGCAGGACCCCATCGAGGCGGCGCGGGTGGACGGCGCCAGTCGGCTGCAGACGTTCTTCCATCACACCCTGCCGTTGTTGAAGCCTGTGCTGCTGGTCGGAGTGGTTCTGCGCACCATCGATGCGGTGGGCACCTTCGATCAGATCTATGTGCTGACCAAGGGCGGGCCAGGCACGGCGACCCAGCTGATCTCGATTTATGCCTACAATACCGCCTTCCTGTTCAACCAGTATGGCCGGGCCATGGCCATGCTCATCAGCTTGCTCGCTTGTCTGCTGGTGCTGATGGGAATCGCGGTCAAGCTGATGCGCCGCAGCGGAGAAATCCGCGAATGACGCTGCGCGAGCGCATCGGCGCGCTGCTCATTTATCTCGTCCTGGGATTTGCGATCCTGATCGCGTTGTTCCCGTTCTGGTGGATGCTGGTCACCTCGCTCAAGCGCCCGGTGGACATTTTCTCCGGCGTGGCGCTGTGGCCGCAGCAACTGACCTTTAACAACTACTACCGCCTCGGCGCCGAATTCCACTTCGGTTCCTATCTGCTGAACAGCATTCTGATCGTCATCGCCTCGGTCTTCATTGCGCTGGTGATCGGCACCCTGGCAGCGTATGCGCTGGCGCGCTTTCGCATGCAGTTCGGGGTGCGCGAGATGGCGCTCTATCTGGTGCTGCTGGTGCGCATGCTGCCGGGCATTTTGATGGTGGTGCCGCTCTATATCGCGCTGGCGCATTGGGGCCTGCTGAACACCCGGCTGGGACTGATCCTGATCTATTCCGGCCTCAATACCAGCTTCGTCGTCTGGATGATGCAGAGCTTCCTCGAAGAGATCCCTCGCGACATCGAGGAGGCGGCCATGGTCGATGGCGATTCGCGCTTGACGGCGCTGTGGCGCGTGGTGGTTCCGCTGGCGGCCCCCGGCCTAATCGCCACCGCCATCTTCACGGTGATCGCCACATACAATGACTTCATCATCGCTCTGACGCTCACATCCACACCGGCAGCGCAGACCATTCCTGTGGGCGTCTCGACCCTCATCGGCAAGATCGAGATTCAGTGGGGCCCGATGGCAGCCGCCGGCGTGGTGGGAGCGCTGCCCATCGTCATCTTCGCGCTGATCGTCCAGCGCAACTTCGTCCGTGGTCTGACCTTCGGCGCGGTGAAGTGACCTAGCCGGGCGGCCGGGATGTTGTAGAACGCACCACGAGCGGATTGCTTTGCATCTCGCGCACTGACACGTGGCGATTTTCGCGCGCGGCAGTCACCGCCATTTCGACAGCGCGCCGGCCCATCTCGACTGCATCCGAACGCACGGTCGTCAGCCGCACGCGGCTGTGCGCGGCCAACGGAATATCGTCATAGCCGACGACAGAGACGTCATGCGGCACACGCAAGCCGCGGCGTTCCAGCCGGTCGATGGTGGCAATCGCCAGCATGTCATTGTGGGCAACCACAGCCGTGGCACCGTCTTCCAGGTCGACCAAGCTCAATCCGCGCCGGGCCAGCGCCTTCATGAAGCCGACGCGCCGGCGCTCGCCGCCATATTCGCGCAGGTGCTGGGAAACGAAGGCAACCCGCCGGTGGCCCAGCCCGTAGAGATGGTCGACGATCGTCTCCATCGCCGCCGCATCGTCGTGGTCGATGACGCCGAGGCGTTTATCAGCCGGCTCGCCGAAGGAGGCCAGAACGACGGGAACCTTTCGGTCCAGCAGCATGCCGGGCAGCGACGAGCCGAGCGAGACGCCGGCAATGATCACGCCATCGACCCGCCGCTCGATGAAGGCGCGGCCTGCCTCCTCCTCGGTCGGCGGGGCGCATTCCGTGTGCGCGGTCAGTACCGCAAATCCAATGGCGCTCGCCGCCCGTTCAATGCTGACGGCAAGCTCGGCATAGAATGGGTTGGCGAGATCGGGAACCACGATGCCCAGCGCCCGGCTGTTGCGCGCCTTCAGCGCCCGGGCGATGGCGTTGGGGTGATAGCCCATGTCGGCAATGGCCTGCTCGACGCGCAATCGCGTCGGTTCGGCCACCAGGCTTGCACCGCGGATGACGTTGGAGACCGTCGATTTCGAGACGCCAGCGCGTCGGGCGACGTCGATCAGTGTGCTCAAGCCGCTTCCTTCAACTGACCCAGGGCGCGCTGCAGCCCGGTCAGCGAGCGCTTTGTGCCCTCCGGCCCATCATAGCGCGGATCTTCATGCTCGATGGAAATGACATCGTCATATCCGGCCCTGCGCACGGCATTCAGCAGGGTGGTCCAGACCGAGACGTCGCGGCCCTCGCCGACCGGCGCGAAATGCCAGGGCGCATCGGCTGCATTGCTCGGCGGGGCAAAATGCAGAACGCCATGTCGCCGGATGCGGTCCTGGTTCAGGATCGTGTCCTTGCCATGCATCCAGCCGATGCGATCGCCGATATCCTCGACGATGGTCATGGGATCGATGCCCTGCCACCAGAAATGGCTGGGGTCGAGGTTGATGCCGACATTGCGGCCGGCATGGGCGGTCAGCGCCTTGAAGCCCGCGGTATTGAACACGGTGACGCCGGGATGCATCTCCAGGCAGACCATCACCTCCGGCGCTTCCTTGGCGAGCCGCGCGCTGGTCTCTTTCCAAAATGGACCAACCACGTTTTCCATCTGCCAGGTAAAAATCTTCTCGTCATCGGCGCAGGTCGCCCAACAGGGGAAAACGCCGAGCGAGGCAGCGCCGGCGCCGGCCGGACAGCCGCTCATGGTCACCACCCGCTTGACGCCGAAGGCGACCGCCAGATCGATGGCGGCCTGGAAACGCGCCTGCGCGTCCTTGCGCTTGGCGGGATCGGGATGCAGGAGGTTGCCCGCGGCGTTGACGGCGGCAAGCCTGATGCCGTGTTCCTTCAACTCGCCTTTCAACCGGTCGCGTTCCGCCGCCGTGCCGATGGTAGCGAGATCGAGATGCGGGCGCGGCCATGGCCCCCAGGCGCCGACGCCGATTTCCACATCCTTCACGCCGCGCTCGGCGCACCAGGCGAGCATGGCCTTGCGGGAAAGCGTTGGCAGCGAGTCCGAGAAAACGCCGATTCTCATTGTTTTGCCTTTCTGGGATTTTGACCGGTATCTTCGGTGTTTGCTTTTCTTGATGCTGAAAGCAGGAGTTCGACATCGCGCCGCGCACCGGCGATCGTCGTCTGAACGGGAGCCTTGCCGGTGGCTGCGGCATGGAAGGCGCGCAGCTCTTCGCGGAAGGCTTCCTCGTAGCTGGCGCGATATTCCGTGGTCTCCAGCGCCAGATTGTCACCACCGCGGCGCACCGTGAGCTTCGTCGGGAAGTGCCGCAAATAGGGCGAGGGGAAGACGAGCTCGATGATGCGGTCGGTGCAATAGATAGTGACGCGCTCGGAGTAGTCGGGCACGCCGGGCAGGTTGACATGGGTCATGCTGACCCGTCCGCCGCCGGGAAGCGGAAAGGCCAGGAACGTGCCGCGGCCATCATCGAGGATCGAGCCCTCGCTGACGTCGGCCGGCATCTCGCAGCCAAGATGATCGAGCAGGCCATGAACGACGGCAACATCATGAACGAGAGAGGACAGGAAGCCGCCACCCAACGCCCGCGCGCCTGCATCGTTCAGCGTCCCGCCGGCGGCTTCGCGCAGCTGGAATTCGCCTTCGATGCGGCCTTCCTTGCGCAACGCCGCCGGAATGTCATCCGGGATTGTCATCGGCAGATGCGCAACAAACGGGTTCTGGTCGGGGTCGTTCACCTCGACCGAAATCCATTTCACGTCTTCGACTCGCTTAGGCAGGAAATCCAGCGCCCGGCGGAAGGCCGGATCATAGCGCTTCATATAGGCAACCTGGACCACCCGCTTGGCGCGCTTGGCGGCCGCGGCAATGGCATCGCAGCCGGCAAGCGTAAGGGCCAGCGGCTTCTCGCACATCACATGCAGTCCCGCTTCCAGTGCCGCGACGGCAAGAGAGGGATGGAAGGGATCGGGCGCGGCGATGACCACGGCGTCGAGCTTCGCCGACAGCAGCCCTTTCATGTCGGGGTATAGTTCCTTGATACCGTAGCGAGCGCCCACGGCCTTGCGTACCGAGGCCGAGGCATCGGCCAGCGCCACAAAGGCGAAGCGCTCCCGCTCTTCCCACAGATAAAAGGCATGTTCGGCCTGGCCGACCAAGCCCGCACCGATCAATCCCACACGCAATTGCTTCAAGCGAGCCCCCGATTGGAACGATCCAAACCGAGGCGATTCAACAGATTTCGGCGGGTGGCGTCAACGGCGCCGGAGCATCGTGATCAATCCACCGCCGGCGGGTCGCTGGCCGGGAAGCTTTCCTCCAGGGCCTCATCGAGGGCACGGTCCTGATGCTGCTTCCTTGTTTCGTGCGGCGCGACCGGCAGGCCAGCCAGCCAGTTCGCGATGTTGGCGGCATATTGACGGATCGAGTGCTGGGCTTCCTTCGACGTCAGGACTCCATCGCCACCAGGCTCGGTGACGAAGCTTGGCTTGCCCATGCGCGGGTCCCAGTTGCAATCGGTGAAGTGGTGGAACGTCGACTGT
Source organism: uncultured Rhodospirillaceae bacterium (assembly GCA_964594035.1). Taxonomy (GTDB): domain Bacteria; phylum Pseudomonadota; class Alphaproteobacteria; order Dongiales; family Dongiaceae; genus DASXQK01. The sequence goes on from CAZQLF010000004.1 coordinate 18,946, forward strand.
GCGATGGCAGGTCCGCCATCCGCCGACGGTTCAAAGGCGACAGCGAGGTTGAAGATGGTGCCGGTCGCTTTGCTGCGGCCCGTGGCGATGACGCGCGCTGACGCATCGCCGGGCGGTGGGCTCACATCGCCCTCATGGGGATGTGCCGGCAGATAGCGGAGCACACGATCGAGTTCCGCGGGATCGCGCAGCACCGGATGCAGTGGTCCGACTGCCGTCACCACCTGATAGTCGCCATTGGCGCCGGAGTGAAAATTCGGCCACGAAATGTCCCTCGTATAAGGATCGTCGATTACCTGACGCGCCTGATCGGGGTCCAGGTTCTTCGAATGAAAATGATGGGCAAGCCCGACACCGCCGAGGCCACAAACGGATGAGCCGAGATCCATGTGATCGCGGGTCACCATGAGCCCGCCACCAGAGCGCCGGAAGCGCGAAATCGCCGTGCAATCCTCCGCGGTCAACCCGTCGCCGCTATCCACTGCGAAGAGCCAGAGCTCGGTGAAGTCGGATTTGTCGATGGTTGAGAGCAAGGAATCCGGCTTGCCCAAGGGGTCGCGGTTGCGCGCCGTGACATGGAACAGCGCATGGCCATGTCCGTCTTTCAGGCCAGCCAGATGATCGCGCAACAGGCTGAAGCGGCCGACATGCCAGCCGTCCTCGAAAAACGGAACGGTGGTCTGCAGCAGGATCTTGGCGGGCTTGATCATCGATCTTCCTTGCGGGCGTCTAGTCGAAACGGGGAATGGGTCCGTTATGCGGTGTCATGCGAGCCGACAGATCGAACATGATTTCGTCGACATAGCACCAGCCCCAGCCTTCCGGTGGATCATAACCTTCGATGATCGGATGCCTGGTCCTGTGAAAATGTTTTGTCGCGTGTTTGTTGATGGAGCTGTCGCAGCAGCCGACATGGCCGCAGGTCCGGCAGATGCGCAGATGCACCCAGGGATCGCCCGTCTTCAGGCATTCCTCGCAGCCAAGCGCGCTCGGCGTGACGGTCTTGATGGTCGAGAGATGCTTGCACTGCTTGGCCATGGCATTCTCCAGAATGCGCGGGCGAATGTCTCCTAATCTTGGATCGCGACCGCCACATTGCAATCGGAGGGAGGCCGTATGATCGAACTTGTCATCGAACAGCGCCGGCGCAGCCTCGGCGCCTTCGAGGTGGGCCGTGTCTTGCCGCAAGCGAAGCGGCGCATGGTCGGGCCTTTTGTCTTTTTCGATCATATGGGGCCGGTCGATCTGCCCAAGGGCCTGCCGCGCGATGTCGACGTCCGTCCGCATCCGCATATCGGCCTCTCCACCGTCACCTATCTGTTCGAGGGCGAGATCATGCATCGCGACAGCCTCGACAGCGAGCAACCGATCCGTGCCGGCGAAGTCAACTGGATGACGGCGGGCCGCGGCATCTCCCATTCCGAACGCTTCGAGAAAGCGAGGCGGGATGGTGATCGTGTCCACGGCATCCAGAGCTGGGTGGCCCTGCCGACTGAGAAGGAGGAACAGGAGCCCGCCTTCTTTCACCACGAGGGCCCTGATCTGCCGACTTATGAAGGTGATGGGTTGCGGGCGCGGCTGATTGCCGGTGCGGCCTTTGGCGCAAAGGCCCGGGTCAAAATCCATTCGCCGATGTTCTATGTGCATTGGGAGTTGTCAGCCGGCGCGAAGGCGGAGCTGCCGGCAGAATACCCGGAGCGCGCGGCCTATGTCGCGGCGGGCGAGGTGGAGGTGGAAGGCCAGCGCTTCACGTCGGGCCAGATGCCGGTCTTTTTAGCCGGCGGCACTGTTCTGTTTACCGCGCTGACGCCCGCCACCGTCATGCTGCTGGGTGGCGAGCCGCTGGGCCCACGCTTCATCGAGTGGAATTTCGTCTCCTCGCGCAAGGAACTTATCGAACAGGCCAAGGCCGATTGGCGGGCAGGACGCATGAAGCTGCCCGACCGCGACAATCGGGAGTTCATCCCTTTGCCGGGCGACCCGCCGTCGCCGGCCAATCCGATGTCTTAGGAAAAAAGAAATCCCCGAGGCTTCGATAGCCCCGGGGATGACGGATGGGAATGGCTTAGAGCACTACTCGCGCCGGCCGGCCTCGTAGAGGAACCACACGCGCCGCTCGGCCTCGTCGATCCACACTTCGATGAGGCTGGCGGTAGCCACATCGCCATGCTCGTCGCAGAGGTCGTGCAAGGTGCGCATGTTGGCGGCGAGCTGCTTGTTGTCCTCGCGCAACTCGGCCAGCATGTCCTGGGGCGTAACGAAATCGGCGTCGTTGTCCAGCACCCGTTGCAGGCTCTTGATATGGCCAATGGAGCGGATGGTGGTGCCGCCGAGCTTGCGCACGCGTTCGGCAATCACGTCGGTGATGGCGTCGATCTGCTCGGCATGTTCATCGAGCAGCAAATGGTAATCGCGAAAATGCGGCCCCGACATATGCCAATGGAAATTCTTGGTCTTGATGTAGAGGGCATAGACATCCGCGAGCAAGATGTTCAACGCGCCCGATAGATCCCTGGTGGCATTTTCCCCCAGGCCCGTGGGGGTGCTGAGCGGCGCCATGCGGCGCGATTTTGCATCCTTGGCTTTCATGATTTCTCATCTCCTATCAAACAATTAACGCGCACACGATCCCCCGGGCAGCGGGCGCAGATTAAACGCTAGCACAAGGAACCGGCCTTTTCCTGCGCCATATTGTGCACGGATTTGCCGGCTTGAGCCGCCCCAGCTAGGCTCGTTTTTACGGCAACGGCGGGAGGATCCGACGGTTTCCTGGGCGAAGACCACGGCGTGGCTCGGCCGCCATCACATCGAGCTGCGCCTGGGATTGCGCATCCCGAACGCGGGCGTGCGGGCCATTGCATTCGTCCATCTTCTTGAACTGAAGACAAGCGATTGGGCGGTGCTGGCGGTCTTTCCCGTCCT
>CAZQLF010000005.1:0-3817 GCA_964594035.1 uncultured Rhodospirillaceae bacterium
GCATTCCGACATTGCTGCATGAGCAGAATGCCGTGCTGGGCCGCGCCAACCGGCTTCTGGCGCCGCGCGCCCGGCTGGTCGCCACGTCCTTTGCCGAGACGAAGTTTGTGGAAGGGGCACAGGCGCGCCTGACGGGCAACCCGGTGCGTAGCACAATTGCGGCCCTGGGCGAGCAGCCCTATCCCGAGATCGGCAGCACGATTCATATGCTGGTGACCGGCGGCAGCCAGGGTGCGCGGGTCTTTGCCCGCCTGCTGCCGGCCGCCATCGCCCAGCTGACACCGGCGCTGCGCCAGCGCCTGACGCTGTCCCAGCAATGCCGGCCGGAAGATCTGGAGCTGGCGCGCAAGGCCTACGCGCCGCTGGGCACCCAGGTCGAACTGGCCAGCTTCTTCGACAATATGAGCGAGCAGCTGGGCCGCGCTCATCTGGTGATTGCGCGCAGCGGCGCATCCACCGTGGCAGAGCTCGCCGCGGCGGGAAGGCCAGCGATCCTCATCCCCTATCCGCACGCAACCGACGATCACCAGACAGCGAACGCCATCGGCTTCTGCGGCGCCGGTGCGGGCTGGCTGATGCCGGAAGCAACCGTCACGCCGGAAATGATCGCCGAGCGGCTGCGTTCGATCCTCGCTTTTCCGCAGGGCCTTCGGACCCGCGCCAGCGCCGCGCGCCAGGCGGGCGCTCGTGAAGCCGCACTGCGCCTTGCCGATCTCGTCGGCGAGTTCGCGCCCTCCAACGGCGTCAAGCCGAGGAAGGAGGCGGCATGAGAGCCCTTCCGCTTGAAATTGGCCTGCTGCATTTCGTGGGCATTGGCGGCATCGGCATGAGCGGCATTGCCGAAATCCTGCACAACCTCGGCTACCAGGTTCAGGGCAGCGACCTCGCCGACAGCTACACCGTCAAGCACCTGCGCGAGCACGGCGTGAATGTGGCCATCGGCCACAGCGCCGACAATCTTGGCGAGGCCGCCGTGGTCGTCGTCTCTTCCGCTGTCAGGGCAGACAATCCGGAGCTGGTGGCCGCCCGGCAGAAGCAGCTTCCCATCGTGCGCCGCGCCGAAATGCTGGGCGAGCTCATGCGCCTGAAATGGTCTGTGGCGGTGGGCGGCACCCACGGCAAGACCACCACCACCTCACTGGTGGCCGCATTACTGGATGGCGCGGGCTTCGATCCCACCGTCATCAATGGCGGCATCATCAACAATTACGGCACCAATGCGCGCCTTGGCGCCGGCGACTGGATGGTGGTGGAGGCCGACGAGTCCGACGGCACCTTCACCAAGCTGCCGGCGACCATCGCCGTCGTCACCAACATGGATCCGGAGCATCTCGACTTCTACAAGACGGTCGAGGCGATGAACGGCGCCTATGAGCAGTTCGTCGAGAATATCCCGTTCTACGGCTTTGCCGTGCTCTGCATCGATCATCCCGTCGTCCAGGCGATGATCGGGCGCATCAACGATCGGCGCATCGTCACCTATGGCCTCAGCCACCAGGCCGACGTGAAGGCGCTCAATATCCGCATCGATCCGAAGGGCGCGACCTATGACGTCGCCGTTGCCGCGCGCGGCGGTGCGCCCGCGCGCCAGATCAGCGCCATTCGGCTGCCCATGATGGGCCAGCACAATGTGCAGAACTCGCTGGCCGCGATCGCCGTCGCCCACGAGATGGGCGCCAGCGACGAGATGATCCGCAAGGCACTTGCCGGCTTCGGTGGCGTGAAGCGGCGCTTCACCCGCACCGGCGAGGTCGACAGCATCACCGTCATCGACGATTACGGCCATCACCCGGTCGAGATCGCGGCGGTGCTGCGCGCCGCGCGCGCTGCGACCAAGGGCAAGGTCATCGCCGTTGTCCAGCCCCACCGCTACACGCGCCTGGCCAATCTGTTCGAGGATTTCTGCACCTGCCTCAACGACGCCGATCACGTGATCGTCGCCGAGGTCTATGCCGCGGGTGAGGCGCCCATCGAGAGCATCAACCGCGACGCGCTGGTGGAAGGGCTGATCGGCCACGGCCATCGCCATGTGACGGCGCTGCCTTCCTCCGGCGAGCTCGCGCCAATCGTCAATTCGCTCGCGGCACCCGGCGATCTCGTCGTCTGCCTGGGTGCGGGAAACATCACCCAATGGGCCCATGCGCTGCCCGATGAACTCGCGGCACTGCGCCGGCCGGCGGCGAAGGCGGTCCGATGATCATGCCCCACCGCCGCATCCTTCCGCTGATCGAACGCTTGCCCAAGGTGCGCGGGCGGCTGACCGAGAATGCGCCGCTTTCCGGCGTCACCTGGTTTCGTGTTGGCGGCCCCGCCGAGGTCATGTTCCGACCGGCCGACCGCGACGATCTGGCGGCCTTCCTGTCGGCATTGCCGCGCGACGTGCCCGTCACCGTCATCGGGGTGGGCTCCAACCTGCTGGTGCGCGATGGCGGCGTCCCCGGTGTGGTGCTGCGCCTGGGCCGCGGCTTTGCCGATATCGAGGCCAGGGGCACGGATGTGCGCGTGGGTGCGGCTGCTCTCGACATCAATGTCGCGCGCATGGCGGCCGATGCGGGCCTTGCCGGCCTCGAATTCCTGTCCGGCATTCCCGGCACCATTGGTGGCGCACTGCGCATGAACGCCGGCGCCTATGGGCGCGAGCTGGTGGATGTCGTGGTCGCGGCCGAAGCCCTCGACCGCACGGGCCGCCTGCACAAACTGGACAAGAAGGAGCTCGGGCTCGGCTATCGCCACAGCGATGTGCCCGAAGACTGGATCTTCACTGGCGCCGAGCTCAAGGCCGAGGCCGGCAACTCCACGGCGATCCGCGCCAAGCTGAACGAGATCCAGGCCGCCCGCGAAGCGAGCCAGCCGATCCGCTCGCGCACCGGCGGCAGCACCTTCGCCAATCCCCCGGGCCACAAGGCCTGGCAACTGATCGACCAGGCTGGCTGCCGCGCCTTGCGCATCGGCGGAGCCATGGTCTCCGAAAAGCACACGAACTTCCTGATCAACACCGGCAGTGCTACTGCCGCCGACATCGAGACGCTGGGTGAAACCGTGCGCCGGCGCGTGCTCGAAGCAAGCGGCATCGAGCTCAGCTGGGAGATCCGGCGCATCGGTGTTGCAGGGGAGGCCGCATGAGCAAGCGGGTGGCTCTCCTGATGGGCGGGCGCTCGGCCGAGCGCGAGGTCTCGCTAGTGAGCGGCAAGGCCTGCGCGCTGGGTTTGCGGCAGAGAGGCTATGACGTTGACGTCATCGATGTGCGCGACGATCTGGGGGCGCTGCTCGCCGCCCTCGATCACAAGCCCGATGTCGTCTTCAACGCGCTCCACGGCCGCTTCGGCGAAGATGGCCGCGTACAGGGCCTGCTCGATCTGCTCGGCCTGCCCTACACCCATTCCGGCGTGCTCGCTTCGGCGCTCGCCATGGACAAGCCGCTGGCCAAGCAGGTTTTCGGCGCCGTGGGCCTGCGCTGTCCCGAAGGCAAAGTGATGAGCATCGACCGGCTCGCCAAGGGCGATCCGATGCCGCGGCCCTTCGTGGTGAAGCCACCGGCGGAAGGTTCCAGCGTCGGCGTGCGCATTGTGCGCGAAGGGGACAACCTGCCTGTGCATCCCGGGGGCAACGCTGCCCTAGGGGCGACCCACGATCTCCGACGACCCCTTCTACTGGTATTTCTCGGCCGCTTCCGCGATCCGCGAAAGCGACGCCGCCAATGCGCAATCGTCGATCGCCGAAGCGCTCAAACTCGCGCCGTCCGATCCCAGGATCCTGTTCGAGGCGGGCCACGTGGCCTATTTTGCTGGCGATGCTGCTAAAGCCCGCGACTATTGGG
>CAZQLF010000005.1:3827-21359 GCA_964594035.1 uncultured Rhodospirillaceae bacterium
GAGTGGCCCTACGGCGACGAAGTGCTGGTCGAGCGCTACATCCCCGGCCGCGAGCTGACCGTCGCCGTGATGGGCGGCGAGGCGCTGGCGGTGACCGAGCTGCGCCCGCACACCGGCTTCTACGACTACGAAGCCAAATACACTGAGGGCAAGACGGAGCACGTCGTGCCCGCGCAGATCCCGCATGCGTTGGGCGAAGCCGCCAAGAACATGGCGGTGACCGCCCATGACGCACTCGGCTGCCGCGGCGTGACCCGCTGCGACTTCCGCTACGACGATTCCCGCAAGGGGCTGGAGGGTCTCTATCTGCTGGAGATTAACACACAGCCCGGCATGACGCCTCTGTCGCTGGTGCCCGAACAGGCGGCGCATCGCGGCATCGAGTTTCCCGATCTCGTCGCCTGGATGGTGGAGCACGCGCAATGCGACGCTTGAGCTCGAAGACGCGGCTGCCCGCCGCCCAACCACGTCCCGAAGCGATCGACCGCGCCGTGCGCAAGGCCGTGCCGCGCCGTCGTCCAGCACCGCCGCGCTGGCGCCAGCAGGTCTGGCGCATCGGCGGGTTCGCGTCCGTGCTGCTTGTCGTTGGCGGGGCTCTGTTCTGGGCCTGGCATTCCGGCGTGCCGACGCTCGCCTGGAGCCGCGTCCATGACAGCTTTGTTGGCCAGACCGCCGATCTCGGCTTGCGCCTGCAGGAGATCAAGGTCGATGGCCGCCGCTTCACGCCGAAGGACGAGCTGCTGGCGAACCTCGGGGTGCATCTCGACCAGCCGATGATGAGCATCGATCCCAAGGCCCTGAAGGCCCGTCTCGAGACACTGGGCTGGGTACGTAACGCCCTGGTAGAGCGCCGCCTGCCCGGTACGCTCTATATCCGCCTCAACGAAGCCGAGCCGGTCGCGCTTTGGCAGCACGATGGCGCCTTCCATCTGATTGATCGCTCCGGCCAGACCATCGACAAGGCCGAAGCCGCGGACTTTGCCAACCTGCCCGTGCTGGTAGGCGATGGCGCGCCGGCCCATTGCAGCGATCTGCTGGCCATGCTGGCGCGCGAGCCCGATCTTGCAACCCGCGTACGCGGCGCGGTGTGGGTCAGCGAGAGGCGCTGGAACCTGCGCTTTGACAACGGCGTCGACGCGAAATTGCCCGCCGATTCACCGGAAGTGGCCTGGAGCCTGCTGGCGAAGCTGGAACGCGAACAACACCTCCTGGGCAAGAACGTCACCGTCATCGACATGCGCATGCCCGACCGCCTGGTGGTGCGCCTTGGGCCCGCCGTCGATCTGCAACGCAACGATCAGGCTCATCAGCAGCCGGGCAGCAACACATGAGCGACAAGTTGAACGGGGCGAATGGGGTGAACGGCGCCAACGGCCCAAACGGCGCTAACGGGGCGAAGACGAAGTCGCGCAAGCCGCGGCTGACCGCCGGGGGCGATGTGATGGCCGCCCTCGATGTCGGCACGACCAAGGTCTGCTGTTTCATCGCCCGGCGCGGCGAAGACGGCCGCCCGCGCATCGTCGGCATCGGCCATCAGCTCTCCCGAGGCTTGCGCGGCGGCGCCATCGTCGACATGGAGGCCGCAGAATCCTCGATCCTCGCTGCGGTGCATGCCGCCGAACAGATGGCGGGTGAAACCCTGCGCGACGTCACCGTCAATGTCGCCGGCGGCCACCCGGCCTCGGCCACGATCGGCGTCGAGGTTGCCATCGCCGGCCACGAAGTGGGCGACGGCGATCTGCGCCGTGTGCTCGACCAGGGCCAGGCCTATGACTCAAGCCCCGACCGCCGGCTGATCCATTCGATCCCCGTCGGCTACACCATCGATGGGTCCCGCGGCATTCGCGATCCGCGCGGCATGTATGGCGAGCGCCTCGGCGTCGACATGCATGTGGTGACCGCTGCCGCCGGGCCGGTGCGCAATCTCTCCACCTGCATCGCCCGCTCGCATCTCGATATCCGTTCCCTCGTCGTCTCGCCTTATGCCGCCGGACTCTCGGCGCTGGTGGATGACGAGATGGATCTCGGCGTGTGCGTCGTCGATATGGGCGGCGGCACCACGACGATCGCTGTCTTCTTCGATGGCAACGTCGTTTATACCGACAGCATTCCCACCGGCGGCCAGCATGTGACCAGCGACATCGCGCGCGGGCTCTCGACGCCGCTCGCACATGCCGAGCGCATGAAGACGCTCTACGGCAATTGCGTTGCCTCTCCGGCGGATGAGCGCGAAATGATCACCGTGCCGCAGGTCGGCGAAGAGGATCAGGCCCAGGCCAATACGATCGCGAAATCGATCCTCGTCGGCATCATCCAGCCGCGTCTGGAAGAAACGTTCGAGCTGGTGCGCTCGCGCCTGGAGGTCAGCGGCTTCGACAAGATCGCCGGCCGGCGCATCGTGCTGACGGGTGGCGCCAGCCAGCTCGCTGGCGTGCGCGAGCTGGCGCAACTCGTTCTCGACAAACAGGTCCGCATGGGCCGGCCGATCCGCATCAGCGGTCTGGCGGAATCAACCGGTGGCCCTGCGTTTGCGGTCGCCGCCGGCCTCATCACCTACGCCCAGAGGGTCGCGGCCGAGCAGCCGCGCGCGACCCGGGCGCAGGGCGACTCGACGAGCGGCCTGTTCGGCCGACTCGGGAACTGGCTGCGGGAGAATTTTTGATGAAGAGCGACGGGAGCACCCGACTCGCGGGGAATCGGGCAGAAAAATTGCCGGCGTTGACCGGCTGCAACATGACAGTACGTTTACAACGGAGGATGTAATGACATTGAACCTCTCCATGCCGAACGCACCGTTCGAGCTGAAGCCCAAGATTACCGTCGTCGGTGTCGGGGGCGCCGGCGGCAATGCCGTCAACAACATGATCAAGCAGAACCTGGAAGGTGTCGACTTCATCGTCGCCAACACCGACGCCCAGGCTCTGGCGCAATCGCTCTGCCAGCGGCGCATCCAGCTTGGCACGAACCTGACCGCCGGATTGGGCGCCGGTTCGCGTCCCGACGTCGGCCGGGGTGCCGCCGAGGAAGCGCTGGATGAAATCATCCGCCAGCTTCAGGGCTCCAACATGGTGTTCATCACTGCCGGGATGGGCGGCGGGACGGGCACCGGTGCAGCGCCGGTGATTGCGGCCGCCACCCGCGAACAGGGCATCCTGACTGTCGGCGTGGTGACCAAGCCCTTCCACTTCGAGGGCCTGCATCGCATGCGGGTTGCCGAAGCGGGCATCCAGGAGCTGCAGCAGTTCGTCGATACGCTGATCATCATTCCCAACCAGAACCTGTTCCGCATCGCCAATGAGAAGACGACCTTCGCGGACGCCTTCAACATGGCCGACCAGGTGCTGGATTGCGGCGTGCGCGGCGTGACCGATCTGATGGTCAAGCCCGGCCTGATCAATCTCGACTTCGCCGACGTCCGCACGGTCATGACCGAGATGGGCAAGGCGATGATGGGCACCGGCGAAGCCGAAGGGCCGAACCGCGCCATCGGTGCGGCGGAAGCGGCAATCTCCAACCCGCTGCTGGACGATGTCTCGATGAAGGGCGCACGCGGCGTTCTCATCAACATCACCGGCGGCCTCGACATGACTCTGTTCGAGGTCGACGAGGCGGCCAACCGCATCCGCAGCGAAGTCGATCCGGAAGCCAACATCATCTTCGGCTCGACCTTCGACCAGAGCCTGGAAGGCAAGGTGCGCATCTCAGTGGTTGCCACGGGCATCGAAAACATGGCGAACCAGATGCCGCGTCCGGTCTCCCTCAGCCTGGTGAGCAATGGCGGCAGCAATCGTGCCGTAATGGCCGAGCGCAGCGAACCCTCGCTGGGCGCGGTTCATGCGGCGGCGGCACAGGCGGCACCCTCGATCCGGCGTGATACGGTCGGAGCAACCGCGCTGGCAATACCGCAGCCTGCGGCGCCGGTCGTGGCGGAAGCGCCGCGTGCCATGGCGGTGCAGCACCCGCCGCAAATGGCGGCGCCGCAAGTCGTGATCCAGCCGCCGGTTGCACGGCCCGCGGTGAGTCAGCCCGCCATGAGCCAGCCGGCTCCGCAGGTCGAGCAGGCTCATTATGTCGCACCGCCGCCGGTGGAAAGCATCGCGATGCCGCCGGTCGCAAGCCAACCTGCCCCGGTAGCGCAAGCGCCGGCACCGCTGGTGAGCCCGACGATGCAAACGCTGGCACCTCAGCCGCGCCGCGCCCCGAACCTGTTCAGCCGGGTCACGGGCAATGCGGCGAACTGGGCCAAGCAGGCGGTCGAGCCGGCAATCACCCCGCAGATGCGGGCGACGGCGCCCAAGCCAGCACAACCGGCCCAGCCCGCGGCACCGGTCATGCAGACGCCGCAGCCCGCAGCCCAGACTACGCCGCAGCATGCGGTTCAGCCGCCGGCAATGAGCCACCCTGCGCCAGCAGCGCCCGCGTCCCAGCCGGCCGTCCACCATCAGGGACCTCAAGCGGCGCCTCAAATGGCGGCGGCGGTCCAGCCGCGGCTTTCGGGCCTCGATCCGAAGGACCGGCTCGCCACCAGCCGGGCCGAGGAGGATCTGCTGGATATTCCGGCCTTCCTGCGACGTCAGGCGAACTAGCCGGGCGTCGCTGGACTGAGCCATAAAAGGGCAATAACCTAGGACCTCGATCATCTGAGCAACCCCGGACCGGACCAACCGGTCCGGGGGCCCTTCCGGCAAGCGGGGGCGGCCGGCGGGGTCTCTCGAAAGAAAGCGGTTAATGACACAACTCCAAGACGCAGCGCCGCGTGCCAAGACGGCCAGGCGCCAGACGACGCTCAAGAACGCTATCCACTGCTCCGGCACGCCGATCCATCACGGCGGCCAGGTCACCATGGCGTTGTGGCCGGCGCCTGCGGGGCACGGCATTGTCTTCCGCCGGACCGACATTGCCGGGCGCGGCGTTTCCATTCCCGCCGGTTGGGACCATGTCGCGGATATGCCGATGTGCACCGCGCTGGAATCCGACGGCGTGCAGATTGCGACCATCGAGCATTTGATGGCGGCGCTGTCCGGTTGTGGCATCGACAATCTGCTGATCGAAATCAATGGCCCGGAACTGCCCATCATGGACGGCAGCGCCTGGCCCTTCGTCTTTCTCATCGAATGCGCGGGCATTACGGAGCTCGACGCGCCCCGGCGTTTCCTGAAGGTGTTGAGTCCCGTCACCGTCAGCCTCGGCGCCGGCCGCAGTGCAGCACTTCTGCCCGGCGATGGCTTTACCCTCAGCTTCGAGGTCGACTACGAAAACTGCGCGCTGGCCTCCCAGGCGAGCGAGATGGAGCTGGTCGACGGCACCTTCAAGAACGAGCTCAGCCGCGCGCGTACCTATGGCTTCCTGCACGAGGTAGACGCGCTGCGCGCCGCCGGACTTGCCCGCGGTGCCTCGCTCGACAATTCCATCGTCATCACCGGCGAGGGAATTCTGAACGAGGGCGGCTTGCGCTTCCCCGACGAGTTCGTGCGCCACAAGATGCTGGACGCTCTTGGCGACATGTATCTTGCCGGCGCGCCCATCATCGGGCGTTTCGAGGGCCGGCGTTCCGGCCACAAGCTGAACCACAGGCTGTTGCGTTCCCTGTTCCAGCGCCGAGAGGCTTGGTGCTGGACCGAATCCGACGCGGCCGAGACTGATGCTGTGACGGCTCGCAAACCCGGCGCGCGGACCGCCGGCCTCGCCGGATAGAATTGCCCGCTTGCAGATCGACGGGCGGACTTGAGGGGGCCATGCTGGCCCCCTTATAGTGAGCCGCGCCGCCCAAGAGCAGCTGGGCCTAGAAGCAGCCAGGATTGAACCGCCCCCGATGCCGCATTTTCCACGACCGCTGCCCTTTCTGGCACTGGCCCTCATCGCCGGTCTCTCGGGCTGCGCCAATGCGCCGACGCCGGAGGTGCCCGACACCCCGCCCGAACAGCTCTATAACCAGGGCGCCAACGCTCTCGACCAGGGCGAGGTGAAGGATGCGGCGAAGCTGTTCGAGGAAGTTCAGCGCCAGCATCCCTATTCGGCTATTGAGCCGCAGGCCGAGATCATGGCCGCCTACGCCTATTATCGCGGCGACAAGTACGACGACGCCATTACCGCCCTGAACCATTTCATCGAGCTGCATCCCGGGAACAAGAACGCGCCCTATGCCTATTATCTAAAGGCGCTTTGCTACTACGAGCAGATCCAGGATGTGCGGCGCGATCAGAAGAACACCGCGCTGGCGCTGGACGCGCTGAACGAGGTGGTCAACCGATTTCCCACCACCCCCTATGCCAGGGATGCGCGCCTGAAGATCGACCTCACCCGCGATCACCTCGCCGGCAAGGAAATGGATATCGGCCGTTACTATGAGGGCCAGAAGCTTTATGGCGCGGCAATCAACCGCTTTCGCACGGTGGTGGAGAAGTACCAAACAACCTCCCATACGCCCGAGGCTCTCGAACGCCTGACCGAATGCTACTTGGCGCTGGGCGTGAATGAAGAGGCACAGACCGCTGCCGCCGTGCTTGGCTACAACTATCCGGGAAGCAGCTGGTATCAGGCGAGCTTCGATCTGCTGAAAGGCAAGAACCTGAAGCCGGAGAAGAGTTCGGATTCCTGGCTGAGCGATATCTTCTAGCCCGGGGCCGGCCGTGCTGCTGGGCCTCGTCATCCGCGATATCGTCCTGATCGACCGCCTCGAGCTGGCGTTCTCCCCCGGCCTTACCGTGCTAACCGGCGAGACCGGTGCGGGAAAATCGATCCTGCTCGATGCGCTGGGCCTCGCCCTGGGCGCGCGCGCCGAAGCTGGCCTGTTGCGCGCGGGCGTAGCGCAGGCCAGCGTCACCGCCGAGTTCGAATTGCCGAAGCGCCATCCCCTGCGCGATCTGCTCGATGAACAGGGGCTGGAAGTCGAGGACAATCTGCTGCTGCGCCGCCAGCTGGGATCCGATGGCCGCAGCCGGGCTTTCCTGAACGATCAGCCGGTGGGCGTTGGTTTGCTGCGGCGAATTGGCGATGCCCTGGTGGAAATCGTCGGCCAGTTCGAGCAGCACGGCCTGCTGGATCCTTCGACCCATGGCGAGATGCTGGATGCCCATGGCGGCCACGACGCGCCGGGCGTGGCGGCGCTCTGGCGCCAATGGCAGGAAACACGCGCGGCGCGCAGTGCCGCGGAGGCGGAGATCGCCGCGGCCAAGCGCGACGAGGATTATCTGCGCCACGCGGCCGAGGAGCTGCAAGGCCTGGCCCCGCAGCCGGGCGAGGAAGCGAGCCTTTCCGAGCAGCGCAGTCTGATGGTCCACCGCAGCAAGCTGGTGGAGGCCATCCAGGCGGGATTGGAAGAGCTTTCTGGCGACAGCGGTGCTGAGCAGCGCATGAACCAGGCGCGCCGGCGTCTCGATCGCATTGCCGATAAGGCGCAGGGCCGCCTCGATCCCGCCACAGTCGCCCTCGACCGTGCCCAGGCCGAGCTGGCCGATGTGGTTGAGCAGCTGAACCGTCTGGCCAATGATCTCGATGCCGATCCCAGGCGGCTGGAAAAGATCGAGGACCGGCTCTATGCGCTGCGCGATCTTGCCCGCAAGCACAATGTCCCGGTCGACGATCTCGCCGCCCTTCATGAGCGCATTGAGGCTCAGCTTGCGCGCCTCGACGATCGCAGCGGCGCGCTTGCCAAACTGACCAAGGCGGAGGGCGAGGCGCGCCAGACTTACGTCGGCGCAGCCGAAGCTTTGTCGCAGCTACGCAAGAAGACCGCGGCCAGGCTGGACAAGGCAGTGATGACGGAGCTGCCGCCCCTCAAACTGGACAAGGCAAAGTTCACGACGGTGGTGGAGCGGCTGGAAGAATCCCAATGGGGACCCACCGGCCTCGACCGCGTGACCTTCGAAGTCGCAACCAATCCCGGCAGCCCGCCCGGACCGATCGCCCGCATCGCCTCAGGCGGCGAACTCGCCCGCTTCCTGCTCGCTCTCAAGGTGGTGCTGGCCGCACAGGGCAGCGCGCCTACACTGGTGTTCGACGAAGTCGATAGCGGTATCGGTGGCGCCACGGCGGCAGCTGTCGGCGAGCGTCTGGCGCGGCTTGCGCGCACGCGCCAGCTTCTTGTGGTCACACATTCGCCGCAGGTCGCAGCCCAAGGCCAGCACCACTGGCGCGTCGAGAAAAGCGCCAGCAAGGCGGGCAGCCTGACGCGCGCCGGCCGGCTCGATGCATCGGCGCGGCGCGAGGAGATTGCGCGCATGCTCTCCGGCGCGACCGTCAGCGAAGAAGCGCGGGCCGCTGCCGACCAGCTGCTCGGCGCGAGACTCGCTGTCTCATGACCGCCGCCGCGGAAAAATCGTCAGACAAGCTCAGCAAAGCGGAAGCCAAGACCGAGCTCGCGCGGCTGGCGAAGGCGATCACCCATCACAACACGCTCTATCACACTGAGGACGCGCCGGAGATCACCGACGCCGAATTCGATGCGCTGGTCCGGCGCAATGCCGCCATCGAGGCACGCTTTCCCGATCTGCGCCGGACGGACAGCCCCAGTCAAAGCGTCGGCGCAGCACCGGCCACCGGCTTTGCCAAGGTCCGCCATTCCGCGCCGATGCTTTCGCTGGAGAACGCCTTCGATGAAGCCGATGTGCGCGATTTTTTCGCCCGCATCCGCCGCTTCCTGGGGTTGAGCGAAAGCGAGCCGATCGAAGTTTCGGCCGAGCCCAAGATCGACGGGCTTTCGGCCAGCCTGCGCTACGAGGACGGCGACTTCGCGCAAGGTGCAACCCGTGGCGACGGTACCGTGGGCGAAGACATCACCGCCAACCTCAAGACCCTCGCCGAGGTTCCCAAGAAACTGAAGGGCGGCCGCGCACCGGCAGTGCTAGAGGTGCGGGGCGAGGTCTATATGCGCCGGGGCGAATTCGCCCGGATGAACGAAAAGCGCGCCGCTGCCGGCGAACCTGTCTTCGCTAATCCGCGTAATGCCGCGGCCGGCAGCACCCGCCAGCTCGATCCCGCGATCACCGCCGGGCGCCCACTGCATTTCTTCGCCTATTCCGCCGGCGAGATCAGCGATGCGCGCGATCTGGGCGAAAGCCAGTGGGATTTCCTGGCGCGGCTGAAGGCTCGCGGCTTTCCCACCAACCCGCTGGCCAAGCTTTGCCGCAATGTCGAGGAAGCGCTGGCGTTTCACGCGAAGATCGGCGCCGAGCGCGCCGACCTGCCCTACGACATCGACGGCGTCGTCTACAAGGTGAACCGGCGCGACTGGCAGGACCGGCTGGGCATGGTGAGCCGTGCACCGCGCTGGGCGCTGGCCCACAAATTCCCTGCCGAACAGGCGGAAACCTGGCTGCGCGACATCACGATCCAGGTCGGACGCACCGGTGCCTTGACGCCAGTGGCGGTATTGGAGCCGGTCACAGTCGGCGGAGTCGTGGTGACGCGGGCAACACTGCACAACGAGGATGAGATCAAGC
Source organism: uncultured Rhodospirillaceae bacterium (assembly GCA_964594035.1). Classification (GTDB taxonomy): domain Bacteria; phylum Pseudomonadota; class Alphaproteobacteria; order Dongiales; family Dongiaceae; genus DASXQK01. The sequence continues at coordinate 13,268 of CAZQLF010000005.1, forward strand.
GCAAGGATGTGCGTATCGGCGACCGGGTGAAGCTGCAACGCGCGGGCGATGTGATCCCGCAGATCACCGGCATCGTCGAGACGATGCGGCCCAGGGGGACGAAGAAATACGAATTCCCCGAACGTTGCCCGATCTGCAAGAGCCTCGCTATCCGCGAACCGGATGAAGCCGTCAGGCGCTGCACCGGCGGGCTGATCTGTGCCGCGCAGGCCGTGGAGCGGCTGCGCCACTTCGTCAGTCGCAACGCCTTCGACATCGAAGGATTGGGGGGCGAGCGCATCACCGATTTCCACGATGCCGGGCTGATCAAGCTGCCCGGGGACATCTTCCGCCTCTCTGCGAAACAGAAGGAACTTGAGGAGCGCGAGGGCTGGGGCAAGCAATCTGTCGCCAAGCTGCTCGCCGCCGTCGAAGCCCGGCGCGAGATCTCGCTTGAGCGCTTCATCTATGCGCTCGGCATCCGCCAGGTGGGCGATGCAACCGCCCGCCTGCTGGCGAAGAACTACGGCTCCTACCAGCATTGGCGCGAAGCGATGATCGAGGCCAAGGATTCCGATAGCCAGACCTTTCACGAGCTCGATTCCATCGACGGGATCGGGCCTTCGGTCGCCGCCGACATCGTTGGTTTCTTTTCCGAGGCGCATAACCGCAAGCTGCTGGACGATCTTGTGCGCGAGGTCACGCCGCTGGATTACGCGCCTCCGGTGGTAGCGAAAAACTCACCGGTCGCGGGCAAGACCGTCGTCTTCACCGGCACGCTCGAAAAGATGACACGCCCCGAAGCCAAGGCGCGCGCCGAAGCCCTCGGCGCCAAGGTCGGCGAATCCGTATCGAAGAAAACCGATTACGTGGTGGTGGGATCCGATGCCGGCTCCAAGGCCAAGAAGGCCGCCGAGCTCGGTGTTGCCACGCTGGACGAGGACGGCTGGCTGAAGCTGATCGGGGAAGCGTAGACTGCGGCTATAACGGCTTTGTCGCCTCTTCCAGGAAGGCGGCCGTTTCCTTGTCCGCCTTGGGCAGCAGCGCCTGGCGCACCTTGGCGTGATAGGCATCGAGCCAGGCGATCTCCTCGCCGGACAGCAGCTTCTTGTCGATAAGGTGGCGATCGATCGGCGCCATGGTGATGGTCTCGAAGGCCAGCATCGGCCGCTCATCGCCAGGCCGTGGATCCTCGATCACCGTCACCAGATTCTCGATGCGGATGCCATAGGCGCCGGTCTTGTAGTAGCCCGGCTCGTTGGAGAGGATCATCCCGGGCTCGAGCGGCACGCGGCTCGGCGCCTTGGAGATGCGCTGCGGCCCCTCATGCACCGAGAGGAAGCTGCCGACGCCGTGACCGGTACCGTGATCGTAGTCGAGGCCAGCCTGCCAGAGCGCATAGCGGGCCAGCGCGTCGAGGGCACTGCCCGTGGTGCCGCGCGGAAACCGCGCCATGCCAAGCGCAATATGGCCCTTCAGCACGCGGGTGAAGCGGTCCTTCATCTCGGCCGTCGGCTTGCCGATGGCAATGGTGCGGGTGATGTCGGTGGTGCCGTCGAGATACTGGGCACCGGAATCCACCAGATAGAGCTCGCCCTTCTTCAGCCGCCGGTTGGTCGCTTCCGTCGAACGATAATGCACGATGGCGCCGTTCGAGCCGGCTCCTGAAATAGTGTCGAAGCTGAAGTCGCGGAAATAGTCGCCGCCGCGGCGAAAGTCGGCGAGCTTCGCAACCGCATCCAGCTCATCGATCTTGCCCTTCGGCCCTTCACGGGAGAGCCAGTTGAGGAACTGGGTGACAGCAAGCCCGTCGCGCCGATGCGCGCTCTTGGTGCCCGCCAGTTCCACCTCATTTTTCTTCGACTTGGGCAGCATGCAGGGATCGTCGCCCTCGACGATCTCGGCACCCGCCGCGCGCAGGCGATCGAAGGCCCAGGAGGGCGCAGTCAGCGGATCGATCAGCACGCGCGCCTTCGCCTGGCCCAGCCGGTCCAGCGCCTTCGCAAACGCTTCCGGCGGGCTGACCGCCACACGATTGCCGAGGTGGGCCTCCAGGCCCGGCGTGAACTTGCGCCGGTCCATGAACAGCTCGACCGCCCCATCCTTGTGCAGAATGGCAAAGCTGAGGGCGAACGGGGTGCGCGGCACATCGGCGCCGCGAATGTTCAACAGCCAGGCGATGGAGTCCGGGCCCGCAAGGATCGTCGCCTCGATATTCTGGGAAGCCAGCCCCTCGCCCAGGCTCTCGCGCTTGTCCTGCGCACTGCGGCCGGCAAAACGAATATCGAGGGCGACGGCTGGCGCAATGGGCGCCGGCGGCTGGTCGGTCCATACGGCGTCGAGAGGGTTGCCATCGACCGGCACAAGCTCGCCACCGGCCGCGACAACCGCCGTGCGCAGATGCTTGAGGCCGGACGGCGTGTGCAGCCAGGGGTCGTAGCCGACGCGCCCACCCTTCGGCAGGTTTGCCTTGATCCAATCCTCCGGCGGCTGCTCGGTGGAATGGCGTGGCTCGAACAGGTTGGTATCGGTCTGATTGCGGACCTGCAATGTATAGCGCCCATCGACGAAGACGGCGGCCTTCTCGGCGAGCACGACGACCAGGCCCGCCGACCCGCTAAAGCCGGTCAGCCAGCGCAACCGTTCGGCCCGCGGGGGCACATATTCCCCCTGATGCTCGTCGGCCCGGGGCACCAGAAACCCGGCCAATCCCCGTTTGGCCAATTCCTTTCGCAGTGCAGCAAGGCGGGGAGGCCCCGAGGCAAGGGCGGGTCCTTTGGCCGAGCCCGTCAGCTGGCGCTTGAGGGCACGAAGCTGGGCCCGGACCGGCTCGTCGGCGAAGGGGACAACCAGCCCGATCCAGTCATCCGGATGCTCACCCTCCGGTGCCGCCATTACCCCCGCCAGAATCCCGCGAATCTGGGGTAAATCGAGACTCGAGCCCGACTTTTTCAACAGCCCTTTCAGCGCCTCGTCACCTTGATAGGGCTGCTCACCAACCGCCATGGAATCCGTTCCCTTTGCGTTCATACCAGATTGTGTCAGATATGCGTATATTGGCCAACTTGAAGATATGGTATGCGGAGCCGGCATTGCTGCGATGCAGCAAGACTCCTGCCTCCGGACTCTGCCAAACCCTATATTCCCATCCATCACGGCCGTCAGCAACGGGCCGGGGTCGAAACAAGGAAGAGTTAAAATGAATCGCTACGCTTTCAACAATAACGCGACGGCCGCTGATGCGCTAATGCCGGCCCCCATCGCCAGTCGTCTGGTCAACATGAGCCCCGTTCGCGAGAGCCTGCTCGACATCCTGCTGCGCCCGTTCCGGCGCGCCGGCGTCGCCCATGAGCTTCGCCAGCTGGATTCGCGGATGCTCTCGGATATCGGCCTCAGCCGTTCGGAAATCGATCGCGTCCCGGGCGAATCCGTCGGCGGCAAAGGCGAGGGGAACCCCCTCTCCCTGCCGCCCCTCGCCCGGGGCAAGCTCGTTGACTGGGCCAACAAGCGTGCGACCTATCGCAGCCTGATGTCGCTGGACGACCGCATGCTGAGCGATATCGGCCTTAACCGCGCGGACATCCCGGCACTCGTCGATGCCCTGCGCGGGCCGCTGCCTCCGGTTTCCGGCTTCGAAGCCGAAGTCGTGATGCCGCTGAAGCAGTGGAACCTCTGGCGCGTGGCGCACAAGCAGCTGAGCCAGTTGGACAACCGCATGCTGAGCGATATCGGCTTCGTGCGCGGCGACATCGACTGGGTTGCCGACGAGCTGGCGGCCCGTTCGGTGGCAAACGCCAACACCAAGGCGCCCCGCGCGGCCTAAGGAGGCGCGGCTTAAACTTCGAGAAACGCGGTCCGGGCGCAATGCCTGGGCCGTGACGACAGAACGGCGCCCCTCCCCCCGGGGGCGCCGTTTTGCTTTAGGCGCTCACTGATTTATAAATTCGTCTGACAAATATTGATTCGGCCCCGGCTGCCGCTGGGGAATTGCTCCGCGACAAGGGGAGAGCCAAGCGGGTCAATGCCGGCAACCGGCCAAGAGCTGATCGCCCTGCTCAATACGCTGAGCGAGGGCGCATGCCTGATCGATGGCAACGGACGGATCAGCGCGGCCAATCCCCGATTCGCCGAACTTCTCGATCTGCCGGCCGATGCCCCCCATGCTGGCGCGACCGCGAGCGAGCTTGCCCAGGATCCGGTGCTGGCCAAACTCATGGCCAAGGCGCCGGCGAAACCCGTCAGCGTGCAAATAAAGATGCCAAGGGGACGCCTGTTGGAGGCACGCGCCTGCGCCGATGACGCCGGCGGGCACGTTGTCGTTCTTGCCGATATCAGCGAAGTAAACCGCCTGCGCAGCAAGGATGAATTGATACGCCAAGCGCTGGATGCGATTGCCGACGGGTTCGGGATTTTCGATTCCGAAGACCGGCTGGTGATTTCGAACCAGCGTTATCTTGGCTATCTGGCCGATGCCAGGGATGGGCCGCTGCTCGGCATTACCTTTGAAAACCTGATGCGCCAGGACCGCCGGCACGCTTTTTATCCCGAAGTGGTGGGCCATGAGGAGCCGTTCATCGAAGAGCGCATTCAGGCCCATCGCGAGGGCAAGGGCCGTCCCATTAATTTTCAGATCATCGGCGGGCGCTGGGCCCAGGCACGCGACTATCGCCTGCAGGACGGAAGCACCGTCGTCGTGCGTAGTGACGTCAGCGAGCTGGTCGAGCGCGACCGGGCGCTGCGAGAAAGCCAGGCAAGCCTCGCCATAGCCCAGCACGTCGGCCGGCTGGGAAGCTGGGAACTGGACCTGACCGGCAGCACCCGGCTGAGCTGGTCGGACGAGACCTTCCGCATCTTCGGCTATGAGCCCGGCGAAGTTCCTGTCTCCAGCGCCTTTTATTACGAGGCTGTCCACCCGGACGACATCGAGCGAGTCCGCGCGGCGGAGTCCGAGGCGCTGGCCACCCGCTCGGGCTACAGCATCGAGCATCGCATTGTCCGCCCGGACGGCGGCGAGATCGTCGTCCATGAGAGGTCCGAGGTGATCCTCGCGCCCGACGGCAAAACGCCGCTGAAGATGATCGGTACCGTCCAGGACATCACCGGACAGAAACGCGCCGAAGCCGCACTTCAGGCGAACCAGGCGCGGCTGGATCTGGCCCTGCAGACGGCGAAGGCCGCCTATTGGGAGCTCGATATCAGCACCTCGCGCCACAACCTGAGCGCCAACTATTTCGCCATGCTGGGCTTTTCGCCGGAGGAGGCACCCAAGACCCGCGAGGAGTGGCTTGCCCTGCTGCATCCCGATGATCTGGGTGGACTTGGCGATCATCAGACCCTTCTGCCCCACGACCGTGCGAGTCACGAATACGAATTCCGCATCCGCGGCCGCGACGGTTCCTGGCACTGGATCCTCAGCCGCTTCCGTGCCACCGCCTTCGATCACCTCGGTCGGCCGGTGCATCTCCTGGGTGTCGATCTCGATAACACCGTGCGCAAACGCGCAGAGCTGGCGCTGCGGCAAGCGCGCGAACGTACCCAGCGCTATCTCGATATAGCGGGCGTCATCATCGTGGTGCTGGATGCAGAACACCGGGTGACGCTGCTCAACCGCAAGGGCTGCGAAATCCTGGGCATCAGCGAGCGCGATGCGCTGGGCCGGAACTGGTTCGACGCCTTCTCGCCCCCTGAGGAACGCGAGGCCCAGCGGGCGAGTTACGCCCGCTTCCTCAGTGGCGAGATCGGTCCTAGCCAGGACATAGAGATGACGATGACATCGAGTAGCGGCGCAGTCAGGCTCGTGACCTGGCATGACAGCCTGCTGCGCGACGAGGAGGGTCGCGTCATCGGCGCCATCAGCTCGGGTGAGGACATCACCGAACAGCGCGCCGCCGAACAGAAGCGCGACGAATTCAGCACCCTGCTTGAGGCCGCGTCGGAAGCCTCACCTGACGGCATCCTGGTGACCGATGCCAAGGGCCATTACCTGTTCTGGAACAGGCGACTGATGGAGATGTGGGGTCTGTCGCAGGAGTATGTCGAGGCGCGCCGGGAGAAGGCGACCGATGCCGATCCCTCGCTCAGCGCCTATACGCGCCAGGTCGTCGACCCACATACGTTCATTGCTGAAATTTTGCGCGCCTACGATCCGAAGCAATCGCCACAAACTACCTTTGCTGACATACCTCTGAAGGATGGTCGCATCCTGGTGCGCCATGCGGCACGGGTGGCGCCGGCAAAGCTGCCCTATGGCATCGTGGGCTGGGTCTATCGTGACGTCACCCAGCAGAGGAAGCAGGACGCGGTCGTCGCCCAGGCGCAGCGCCTGACCACTGTAGGCGAACTGTCCGGCGGCATGGCCCATGAGTTGAACAATCTGCTGATGATCATCGGCGGCAATCTCGAGCTGATCGAGATGCAGTCGCGCAAGGAAAATCGAGATGCCCCGGCGAAGTTTGCCCACACCGCCTATCAGGCGGTGGAACGCGGGGCCGAGTTGATCCGCCATCTGCTCGCCTTCTCGCGCAAGCAGCCGCTGGCGCCCAAGATGACCGATGTAAATGCCTTCATGGGCGACACCATGAAGATGCTCCAGCGCCTGCTGGGCGAATCTGTCACGGTGAAGTTTGTGCCCGGCGCCGATGTCTGGCCGATCGTGATCGATCAGGGGATGCTGCAGACCTCGATCGTCAGTCTGGGCACCAATGCGCGCGATGCGATGCCCAAGGGCGGTTCGCTGATCATCGAGACGAGCAATACGACACTCGAAGAAACCCATGCCGGCCGTATGGCTGATGTCAGCGCCGGCGAATACGTCCTGGTCACGGTAACCGATACCGGGGCGGGCATGCCGCCCGAGACCGCCAAGCGCGCTTTCGAGCCCTTCTTCACCACCAAGCCCGTGGGCAAGGGCACGGGGCTTGGCCTCAGCGTCGTCTACGGTTTTCTCAAGCAATCCGGCGGCCACGTGGCGATCTACAGCGAAGAGAGCCGTGGAACCACCGTGCGGCTTTATCTGCGGCGGGCTTCCCCCGAGGCAACGGCGCGCGCCGATTTGGCGATGGCCCCGGTCGCGCGGGGAAACAAGGAGACGGTCCTGCTGGTGGAGGACGAGGCACCGGTTTTGGCGGTGGCCCGCGCCTTCCTGACCGATCTCGGCTACCAGGTGCTTGAGGCGACCAATGGCGTCGAGGCGTTGGGGATTCTATCCTCGAACGAGCCCATCGACCTGCTGTTCACCGATGTCGTCCTGCCTGACGGCATGAACGGCGCCCAGGTCGCCAAGGCGGCCGAAGAACTGCGTCCCGGTCTCAAGATTCTCTTTGCCTCGGGCTATACCAAGGAGGCGCTTGTCCATCAGGGCCGACTCGAGGACGGCGTGAAGCTACTTCCCAAACCCTACCGCAAGCGCGACCTGGCGGATGCCATCCGCTCCGTGCTCTGACGGCGCGTGCCTTTGCCAGGCTTGCGCAGGACCAGCACCGACCACTCACCCAGCCGCAGACGGAAATCGAGTTCGAGCCCGCGTTGCTGATGGGCGTGCCGCACGAGCTGTTCCTGGCTCGCCAGGATGCCGGAGAGCACGGCAAATCCGTTTGGCTGCAGATTCTGCGCGAGCGAACCCGCCATGCGGTAGAGCGGCCGGGCGAGGATGTTGGCCGTGATCAGGTCGAAGGGCGCCGCCCTGCGGATGGCGGCAGCACCGTAGCCACTGCTCTTGATCACGGTTATCCGATCGGCGAGCCCGTTGATCGCCGCATTCTCCCGCGCCACGCGAACCGCGTCGGGATCGTTGTCGGCCGCCAGCACCTTGACCGGCCACAGGCTGGCAGCGGCGAGCGCCAGCACCCCGCTGCCGCAGCCGAGGTCGAATGGGTTCTTGAAACGCCGGCGGCGCGCGAGGCGATCCAGGGCCATCAGGCAGCCGCGCGTCGTCTCATGGCGGCCGGTACCGAAGGCAGCCCCCGCATCGATCTGGAGCGCGATCTTGCCGCGCGGTGTGGCACCCTTCACATGGGCTCCGCGCAGATAGAAGCGCCCGGCGGTGATGGCCGGCAGCGACCGGCGGCTTTCCGCCACCCAGTCGCGCTCGGGCAGGGTTTCAAAGACGGGCTTG
>CAZQLF010000006.1:0-19542 GCA_964594035.1 uncultured Rhodospirillaceae bacterium
TCGGTCGCCACGCTGGGCTTTCTTATCATCGTCAATGTCGTGCTGATCAACGCCGACGACTACACGCGCGGCGCGCGGACGTTTACCGGCGTGCCGCTGCAGACCACCCTGCCGTGGGCCATGGGCTGGTTTCTTCTGGCGCTGGTCGTGCTCGCGCGCATTGCCTATTCCCCGAAGGGCCGCGCCTGGCGTGCAGTGCGCGAGGATACGATTGCCGCACAAGCCATCGGCATCGACGTACTACCCACCCGGCTTTCCGCCTTCGTCATTGGCTCGTTCTTCGCCGGTGTCGGCGGCTCGCTTTATGGCCACTATCTCGGCTCTTTCTCGCCCTCCGGCTTCTATTTTGCCTACACATTCGCGCTGATCAGCATGCTGGTGATCGGGGGCATGCAAAGCATCACCGGCGCCGTGGTGGGCGTCATCATCGTGTCATTGCTGAGCGAGTTGCTGCGCAACCTCGAGCGCGGCTTCCATCTCGGCGCGGTCACGGTTCCGCCCCTCTACGGAGCCAGCCAAATCGTTCTCGGGATCATCCTTATTTTGATCATGATCTTCCGTCCGACCGGTGTGGTGGGCGATCTCGAGTTGTCGTTCGGACGGATTGCCACGTTGTTTCACAAAGGCCGAAAGGAATGAACACATGACCCTGACAAGAAGAATTGTGCTGGGATCGGCCGTATTGGCCGCTCTCGCGATTACCTCCGGCTCGCTCTCGCCGCAGCTGGCGTCAGCCCAGGACACCATCAAGATCGGCGCTCCCTACAACGTGACGGGGGCCCTTTCCTCGGTGGATGCACCCGCGCTGAATGGGGCGAAGCTGAAGGTGGAAGAGATCAATGCTGCCGGCGGCGTGCTGGGCAAGAAGCTCGAACTCGCCACCTATGACACGAAGACGGACCCCACGGTGATGGCCTCGGTTGCCAGCCAGCTGGTCAACCAGGACAAGGTCGTGGCGGGCGCCGGCTACACCGATTCCGATTCAGTCCTGGCACTCGGACCCATTTTCCAGCAAGCGGGCATACCGTTCGTGACGCCTGGTGCCACCTCGCCCAAGCTTCCGGACCAGATTGGCACCGACATCTTCCTGGCCTGCTTTGGTGACAACGTCCAGGCGGCGGCGGGTGCCGAGTTCGTGCTCAACAAGCTGAACGGCAAGACAGCCTTCCTGCTCCGCGACAATTCGACCGAGTACACCACGCTGCTCGCCAAGTATTTCGAGGAGGCCTACACCCATGGCGGCGGGCAGATCATCGCCAGGGATGACTACAAGGCGGGCGACAAGTCCTTCACCGCCCAGATCACCAAGCTGAAAGCCCTGCCGAACAAGCCCGACATCCTCTACGTCGCGGCCCAGCCGGACGATATCGGCCTGGTCGTCAAGCAAATGCGCCAGGCAGGCCTGACCCAGCCGATCGTGGGCGGCGATGGTTATGACACGCCGCTGCTGCTTCAGGTCGGCGGCCATGCCGCGAACAATGTCTACTTCTCGACTCACGCCTACATGGCGGAGGACAGCACCCCGGGGATCGTGAAGTTCTACAACGCCTATAAGGCGGCCTATAACACGCCGCCGGAGAATGCCTTCGCCGCACTGGGGTATGACTCGGTGGGCCTCGTTGCGGACGCAATTACCCGCGCAGGTTCGACCGATCCGGCGAAGATCGGCGACGCCCTTGCCGCAACGCAAGGCTTCAAGGGCATCACCGGCTCGATTTCCTACGCCGCTGACAGCCGCGTGCCGCAGAAGACGGTATCCATCATCGGGGTCAAGGACGACAAGCTGTTCCTGGCCGCCGAAGTGACGCCGAACTGGGTTGCCAAGCCCTGACTGAGCGGGGAGGCCGAAGCGTTTTCGGCCTCCCCTTTCTTTTTTGCCGGACCGGGAGCCTCTGATGATCGATATTGAAGGCAAGACCGTCCTGACCGAGCTGGAAGAGCTCATCGATCCCGCACATACGGCGCTGATCGTCATCGACATGCAGCGCGATTTCATCGAGCCGGACGGGTCGATCGGCTTGATGGGGATCGATCTCTCGATGTACGCCGAGGCAAGACCGCGCCTGACGACTCTCCTGAACGCCGCCCGCCAGGCGGGCACAACCGTGATGCATCTGCAGAACACGGCGCTGCCCGATCGCAAAAGCGATTCCCCGGCCCAGATCCGTTTCAATCTCCGCATGCACAAGGACGCACGGCGCAATCAGCCGCCGCTGCGCTACACGATTCCGGGAACGCCCGGCCACGACTTCGCGCCCGAATTCACGCCGCGCGAGGACGAGCTGGTCGTGCGCAAGTACCGCTCCAGCGGCTTCTGGGGCACCAACCTCGCCATGCTGTTGCGCAGCAACGCCATCAAGACGGTCCTCATCGCCGGTTGCACCACGGAGGGCTGTGTGGAATCAACCGCGCGCGATGCCATGTTCAACGATTTCTATGTCGTCATCGCCCAGGACTGCGTGGCGAGCGACGACAAGGCCCAGCACGACGCCTCGATGCTGCTGATGCGCCATCGCTTCGATCTCGCGACGGGTGCCGAAATCCAGCGCATCTGGCAGGCGCGCAACGCCGGCCCCGGCAAGGGGCACCCATGAGCCGGCTGAAGGATCGCATCGCACTGGTCACCGGTGCCTCGTCGGGCATCGGCAAGGGCATCGCCATCGCCTTTGCGCGTGAGGGTGCGGACATCGTCGTCGCCGATAAATCGGGCGAGAAAAATGCGGCCGAGGTCCTGGCCGGCATTCGCGGCCATGGCCGCCAATCTCTCTTCATCGAAACCGATGTCGCCGACGAGCGCAGCGTCGGGAAAATGGCCGAGGCTGCGCTTCGCCAGTTCGGCCGCGTCGACATCCTCGTCAACAATGCCGGCATCTTCACCGAATCGCTGATCGAGAATATGCCGGTAGAGGACTGGGACCGCGTGATGAACGTCAATCTGCGCGGAACGTTCCTCTGCACCCGTGCGCTGCTCGGCCAGATGCTTGAGCGGCGCGACGGCCGCATCATCAATATTGCCTCCCAGCTCAGCTACATCGGCAGCAAGTCCGTCGGCCATTATGTCGCGAGCAAGGCCGGGGTCATCGGCTTTACCAAGTCACTTGCCCGCGAGGTGGCAACGCGCGGTGTGCTCGTCAATGCCATCGCACCGGGGCCCATCCACACCCCACTGCTGGAAAGCGAGACCGAGGAATGGCGCAGCGCCAAGCTGGCGGAGCTGCCCATCGGCCGCTTCGGCAGTGTCGATGAGGTGACACCGACCGCCGTGCTCCTGGCTTCCGCGGAGGGCTCCTACTACGTGGGCGCGACGTTGGGGCCGAACGGCGGCGATGTGATGCTCTGAATCGGGCAAGGGAGGCAGCATGTTCAGCCTGGCTGGCCGCGTTGCGCTGATCACCGGAGCCGCCTCGGGTATCGGGGCGGCAACGGCGCGGATTTTCGCCGAGGCGGGTGCGGATCTGGCGCTGGCCTGGTATCCGCCCGATGGCCACGATATCGAGCCGGTCCGCCGGGCGGTGCAGAAAGCAGGCCGCAAGGTGGTGGTGGCCGAAGTCGATGTGACCAAGACCCCCGACGTGGACGCCCTGGTGGCGAAGGCCGTGGCTGATCTCGGCGGCATGCATATCGTCGTTGCCAACGCCGGAATCGCGCGGCGGGTGGTGGAGGCCAAGGATCTCGACGATGCCGCCTGGAACAAGGTCGTCGAGGTGGATCTCGCCGGTGTGTGGCGCTGCTTTCGCGCTGGCTTGCCGCATATGCAGCGCGCAGGCTTCGGTCGGCTGCTCTGCACGTCGTCGGTGGCCGGCACGGTTTCGGCCTGGCCGCAGCACCCCCATTACACGGCGGCGAAGGCGGGTCTCGTGGGCATGGTCATGACCCTGGCGGTGCAGTTCGCCGGGAATGGAATCACCGCCAATGCGATCGCACCGGGCGTCATCCGCACGCCCCAGGCCCTCGATCCGGTGAATTCACTGGGGCCCGCGGGCGTCGATGCGGTGGCGCGGAAGATTCCGGCGGGCCGCGTCGGCACGCCCGAGGACATCGCCTACGTCTTCCAGTTTCTCGCCAGCACGGAAGCAGCTTACGTGAATGGTCAGCTTCTCGTGGTGGACGGTGCCCGCAGTCTCGCAGGCCTGGACTGATAACCCAGCAAAGGAACAGCCCATGAAGCTCAATCAGCAGTTCTTCCAGCGCACGGACAACGAGAACGTCGCGGGCCCGCCGCGCGAACTGGTGGGCTATGGCGAACATCCGCCCCGCGTGCGCTGGCAGAACGGCGCCAAGGTCGCCGTCCAGGTGGTGATCAATTACGAGGAGGGATCGGAAAAGACCTTCGCCATGGGGGATCAGGTCAATGACGGCATGTACGAGCTACCTTTCGCCGTCGACGATCAGCGCGATCTCGCTGTCGAATCCATGTACGAATACGGTACGCGCGCCGGCATCTGGCGGATGTTCCGGATCTTTGATGCAGCGAAGATTCCCATCACAGTCTTCGGCGCGGCCGTGGCGCTCGAGCGCAACCCGGCGGTGGCCGAGAAGATCAGGCGGCGCGGTGACGAGGTGGCCGGTCACGGCTATCGCTGGAGCAATCACTATGAGATGACCCGCGACGAGGAGCGCGAGGCGATCAAGCGCGCCATCGTCTCCATCGAGAAGACCACCGGGGCGCGGCCCGTTGGCTGGTACTGCCGGGAGATGAGCACCAATACCCGCGAGCTGGTGGTCGAGGAGGGCGGCTTCTTCTACGATTCAGACTGCTACAGCGACGATCTGCCGTACTGGACCAAAGTCCATGGGCGCACGCATCTTGTGGTGCCATACGGGCTTGTGGTCAACGATGCCCGCTACATCCTCGGCACCGGCTACGGCAGCCCTGATCATTTCTTCGAGACGGCGAAGGCCCATCTCGACCGGCTGCGCAATGATGGCGACGATCTCGGCCGCATGATGTCGATCGGCCTGCATCCGCGCATCACCGGCAACCCCGCGCGCTCCGATGCGCTGGCCCGGTTCATCGATTACGCCAAGGGCTTCACCGACGTGGTGTTCATGCGGCGCATCGACATTGCGCGAAAGTTCGCCGAACAGGTGCCGAAGCCCGCCTGACAGCGGCCGGTTCCGAACGCAACGAACGCCTAGAGGATTTGTCATGAGCGAGAGCCTTGAGAAGCGCATCGACCGTCTTGAGTCCATCGAGGCGATCAGGAACTTGAAACATCGTTACATGAACTACTGCGATATCGGTTACCCGCCGAGCAAGCTCGGGCCGCTGTTCGTCGATGATGCGGTCTGGAGCAGCAAGGAATTCGGCGTGCATCCGAACCGGCGCGCGCTGGAGACCTTCTTCGCCGGCATCTCTTCGCAGATCGTCTTTGCCGCTCATCTGGCAATGAATTTCATTATCGATGTCGACGGCGATCACGGAACCGGAAAATGGCGCATCCTGATGCCCTGCACCATGATGGAGAGCGGCAAGAAGGTCAGCCGCTGGCTGCTTGGCGACTATGACGAGGTGTATGTCCGCCGCAATGGCGTCTGGCTGTTCAAGAGCATCGACTTCGTCGTCAACTTCAACGTGCCGTTCGATCAGGACTGGGCCGACGTGGCGAAGGTCCGGCCGGCCTAGCCCGCGCGCGCGAGTCTAGCCGCAACAACAAAAGCGGCGGCTGCTCATGACTTGCGAAGTCCGTCGACGAAGATATCTACGAGGCGCATCACGCTGCGCTGCCAACCGGGCTTGTCGTGCATGTAGCACATGCCGACCAGCGCGCGCAGAAGCTCCTCGGGCTTGATGTCCGGGCGTATTTCGCCTGCCTTGATGGCGCGACGCAGAAGCCCACCCACCGCTTTCGTCAGGCGATCGAAGGAGTAGGCGTAGAACTCCGGCGGGTAGGCAGCCAAGGCGAGCGCCTGGAGCATGCCCTTTTTTGTCGCAACCAGGCGGACATTGGCTTGCAGCCATTGCCGCAAGGCATCGACCGGCGGCACATCCTTGGCCAGCTGATCCGCCAGCTCGCCCAGCTGATCGACCTCGTGACGATAGACAGATTCGAACAACGCCTCACGGGTGGGGAAGTGGCGATAGAGCGTGCCGATGCCCACGCCCGCGCGCTTGGCGACCGCCTCCAGGCTCGCCTCCGGGCCGCCGGCGCTGAAGACGGCGGCTGCTGCTTCCAGCAGAAGCTCGCGGTTGCGGATGGAATCGGCCCGCAACCGGCGCTCCGGCCTGCCAGAATCAGCTTTTGTTCGAACCTGCCCGGCCATTTATCTCCATCCTAAAGCGGAGCCAGCCTCCGTTAAAGGTTGACAAACGGAGGCATCCTCCGTATATCACCATCACACCGCCGCGGAAGGATTTTCTGGCAAAGCGCTGGCCCCTGCTTTGCCCCGCCGTGGTTTCATTGCCCGCACCATATCACTGATCGGAGCATCCCATGAGCTTCTCCATCAGCCTCACCGTCAACGGCGAACAGCGAGCCATCGAACTCGACGATCCCCGGACGACACTTCTCGACCTGCTGCGCGAACGGCTGCTTTTGACCGGCGCCAAGAAGGGCTGCGACCGCGGCCAGTGCGGCGCCTGCACGATCCTGGTCGACGGTCGGCGCATCAATTCCTGCCTGGCGTTGGCTATCAGCCACGACGGCGCGGATGTCGCGACCATCGAGGGCCTCGCCAAGAGCGGCGAACTCCATCCCGTGCAGGCCGCCTTCATTGTCCATGACGGCCTTCAATGCGGGTTCTGCACCGCGGGCCAGATCATGAGCGCCATCGGCCTGATCCAGGAAGGACAGGCGGGCGGCGACCCCGAGCGTGTGCGCGAAGGTATGAGCGGAAATCTCTGCCGCTGTGGCGCCTATCGTGGAATCACGGAAGCCGTGCTCGACGCCGAGCAGCAACTGGGCAAATCTGGCCGGAGGGATGCGGCATGAAGCTCTTCGACTATGTCCGGCCTGTCACGATCGCGGAAGCGATCGATGCGGCGGCCAAACCCGGTTCGGCCTATCTTGCCGCAGGAACGAACCTTCTGGACCTGATGAAGGGAAATATCAGCCGTCCCGACCGGCTGGTCGACATCACGCGGCTTCCCGGCCTCGACCGGATCGACCGCCTGCCGGGTAGCGGATATCGCATCGGCGCTCTCGTGCGCAACGCCGACCTGGCCAATAACCCGGACTTTGCCAAAATTTTCCCGGCTGTCGCAGAAGCACTGCTGTCCGGCGCCTCGGCGCAGCTGCGTAATGTCGCAACCGTGGGCGGCAATCTTCTGCAGCGCACGCGCTGCGCCTATTTCTATGATCCCGACAGCGCCTGCAACAAACGCCGGCCCGGTTCGGGCTGCGATGCGCGCGGCGGCGATAACCATCTGCACGCCGTGCTGGGCTGGAGCGAGAACTGCATCGCGACGAACCCGTCGGATTTCTGCGTTCCGCTACTGGCGCTCGACGCCGTGGTGGAGGTTGAAGGAAAGGCCGGGCGGCGGGAGGTCGCTCTCGAGGATCTTCACCTCTTGCCGGGCGATACACCCGACCGGGAAACCAGCCTTGCCCCTGATGAATTGATCGTTGCGATCCGTCTTCCCGCCGCTTCTGCGTCCTTTCGGTCGCATGCGCGCTATCTGAAGCTGCGCGAGCGGACGTCTTATGCTTTTGCGATCGTGTCCGCGGCGGCTGCGTTCGAGATCGCCAATGGCCGGATCAGGCAGGCCCGCATCGCACTCGGCGGCGTGGCCGCCAAGCCCTGGCGCGCCCGGGCAGCCGAAGCCTTGCTCACCGATGCCACGCCGGACCAGGCCGCTTTCCAGCACGCCGCGGAGGCCGCGCTGACCAAGGCCAGGCCCTCCGGCGACAACGCCTTCAAGATCGAGCTGGCGAAACGAATCGTTGTCCGGGCACTGACGCTCGCCGCGGCAGGAACGCCAGAACGGATTCCCGCACTGCCGGCCTCGCCCTTCAGTTCAGCTCCAGGAGCAAGTCATGCCGCCTGAGATTGCCACGCTCCATGCTTCGGCACTCGTGCGGCACGGCTCGAACGCCGGCCAGCCGCTGACCCGCCGCGACGGCGTCCTCAAGGTTACGGGTGCAGCCCGCTACGCGGCCGACAACCATCCGCCCGGCATGCTCCATGCCGTGCTCGCGGTCAGCAGCATCGCGCGCGGCCGCGTTGCCTTCCTCGATGTCGCTGCGGCCAGGGCGCATCCCGGCGTCATTGAGGTTATGACCCCGGCGAACCGGCCGCCTTTGGCCCTGGATCCCGACGCAAAGGCAAACCCCTTCACGTTCCGGCTCGATCTTCTGCAGAACGATCGGGTGCGCTACGCGCGACAGCCGATTGCCGTCGTGATCGCCCAAACACTTGAGGCCGCCACCGAAGGCGCCTTCCTTTTGGCGCCGCGCTACGAGGCCGAGCAAGTCCGCACGGGTCTCGACAGCACCGAGAGCTTCGTACCGCCGGCGGTGCGCCTCATCAGCCCGGCCGAGATGCGCGTTGGCGATGTCGAGGCAGGGCTCGTTGCCGCGTCGCTCACGGTCGACGCAACCTATGAGACACCCGCCCAGTACCACAATGCCATGGAGCCGCATGGCGCGGTTGCGTCCTGGAATGGCGATTCACTGACCATCGACATGCCGACCCAGGGGCTGGCGCTGAGCCAGGGGCGCATCGCCGGGCTGTTGGGTCTGTCGCCCGACAAGGTTCATATCCGCAGCCCTTTCCTCGGCGGCGGCTTCGGTTCCAAGGGCCTCCTCCTGAACGCCGAGATGCTGGGTATTCTGGCGGCCAAGCTGGTAGGGCGGCCGGTCAAGTTGATCCTCCGGCGCGACCAGATGTTCGGCCCCGTCGGCCATCGCCCGCCGACGCGCCAGAGGCTGCGCTTCGGCATGGCGCGAGATGGCGCACTGACCGCCCTCGATCATCACACCAAGACGGTCGAGAGCACCTTCGACGATTTCGTCGAGCCTGCATCGGAAGTTTCGCACGTGCTGTATGCCAGCCCGGCAGTGTCAGCCACCCATGAAGTCTCCCGGATCGATTGCGGCATGACGTTCTTCATGCGTGCACCGGGCGAAGCCTCGGGATCGGCGGCGCTGGAAAGCGCCATCGACGAGGCGGCCTGGGCCTGCCGCATGGATCCCCTGGCCTTTCGTCTCAAGAACTATGCCGAGGTCGAGCCGATCTCCGGCAAGCCCTTTTCCTCCAAGGCCCTGCGCCAGTGCTATGCCGAGGGTGCAGCCCGCTTCGGCTGGCCAGCGCGTCCGTTGGTGCCGGGGCAAATGCGCGACGAGGCTGGGTTGTTCGTGGGTTGGGGCATGGGGACGGCGACGTTCCCGGCCATTCAGTTCCAGGCGGAGGCACGTGCGGTGCTCCGCCGCGAGGGAAAGGCGATCGTCGAGACGAGTGCCGCGGATATGGGGCAAGGCGCCCTGACGGCACTCGCCCAGATTGCCGCCGACAGCCTCGGGCTGGATGTCGACCAAGTCGAATTTCACGCCGGCCGTTCCGACCTGCCCGATGCCGGGATTGCCGGTGGGTCAGCCCATACGGCTACCGCGGGCACCGCCGTTCATGAGGCCGGTGGCGATGTGATCGCCAAGCTTGTCGGCATGGCCACAGCCGACGGGCGTTCGCCGCTCTTCGGGGCTGGCAATGCCGGCGTCATTGCCCGCGGCGGCCGTCTGTATCGTCGCGACGATGAAAGCCGCAGTGAAAGCTATGGCGATATCCTCGCCCGCGGCGGCGTTTCGGAAATCGAGGGCCGGGCCAAAAGCGAGCCGAACCCGGCTCGAGAAGGCTTTGCCAGGCATGCCCATGGCGCGGTCTTCGCCGAGGTCAAGGTAGACCCCGATCTCGGCCAGATGCGGGTGACGCGCCTCGTCGGTGCCTTCGCAGCCGGGCGCATCATCAATCCACACCTGGTGCGCAGCCAGTATTACGGCGGCATGATCTGGGGCGTGTCCTTCGCCCTGCATGAGCAGGCCGCCGTCGATGGCCGGTCGGGCCGCGTCATGAATGCCGATCTGGCTCAGTACCACGTGCCGGTGAACGCCGATGTGCCGTCTCTCGAAGCCCTGCTGATCGAGGAGCACGATCCTCATGTGAATGCGCTGGGTATCAAGGGCGTGGGTGAGATTGCCATCACCGGAACGGCCGGCGCCGTCGCCAATGCGGTGTGGCATGCGACGGGAAAACGAATCCGCCGCTTCCCGATCCGTATCGCTGATTTGATCGCGGTCGATCTTCACTAGTCAATCGCCTGCGGGTGGACGCGCCTCGATAGGCGTGGCGGGCGCTCGCGCGGCGAGGCAGAATTCGCCCCCGTGAAGCTCGCGGTCCTCACGGCGTCTGTCATTTTGTGCTGCCTTGTCGCGGTGCTTCGTCGCTGGCGTTTGCCCGCATCGCGCGCCGATGTTCCCACGCGGCTGGCGATCCTGGCGCTTGGGGCGATCTTTCTCGGTTACTACGCCATCGCGCTTCGCGGCGCCGGACCCGAAAATCGCACCGGCGATCTCGATGTCTATCTGCGCGCAGCCTGGGCGGCGCGCCAGGGCGAAAGCCTCTACCAGACCACGGCACCGCAAGGCTGGCACTATCTCTATCCGCCGCTGCTCGCGAGCCTGCTGATCCCGCTGGGCGATCCGCCGGATGACGCAGCGGCGGGGCAGGGGGCGACGGTTGTGCCCTATTGGCTCTCGGCCAGCCTGTGGTACTGGCTTTGCGTTGCCTGCCTTCTCGGCGCGGTTCATTTGCTCGCTTCGGCTCTTGCCCGGGCAGGGCCAGCCGAACCGCCAGCGCTATTTTCGCAAGGCTGGTGGAGTCTCCGCCTGCTGCCGTTGCTACTGGGCCTTTTCTTTGTCCTCGACGATCTCCGCCGCGGTCAGCCCACCTGTATCATCCTGCTTTGTCTTGGCGCCTGCGCCACGGCCATCCTGCGCCGGCAATCATTGCACGCCGGCGCCTGGCTCGGTGTGGCGGCGGCGCTCAAGCTGTTTCCGCTTTATCTGCTGATCTATCCGGTTCTCAGGCGCGACGGCCGTTTCCTCGGCGCCGCGCTGGCGGCCACCGTTGCGGCCGGCCTGCTGCCCGTGCTGATCATCGGCCCATCCGCGACGGCGACCGCATATCGCGAGTTCGTGGCAACGCGGCTCGTTGGAGAAGCCGCCGGCGGCGGTGATTCCAGCGTTGCCGAAGAACTTCACGGCACAAATGCGTCGATCCAGTCCTTCGAATACATCCTCTACAACGCGTTGCATCCAGACCGGCAGAATCGCGATGCCACGCCGCCACGCGCCTTTTTCCTGGCACATATTGCGCTATCCCTTGTGGTCACGGCCGCGGCGTTGTTTGCGCTGCGCCGGCGCAGAGACCCGCTGGGTGAGGTTCTGTTTTTCACAGCACTCATAGTGCTGGCGATACCGATCCTGCCGGTCTCGCGGCCGCACTATTACGTCCTCGGAATTCCGGCATTGGCCGGCCTGTTCGGCGGAGCAGGATGGGATCGCTGGCCATGCCCTCCAATCTGCATCGTCGCTGCCTGTTTCCTAGCCGCTTCATTCCTCGATGCCATGCAGCTGACCTGGGCGATCGATTACGGGTTGGCAAGCCTGGCCGGGATGGCGCTTGCGGGGTTGGCGCTCGCCCGTGCGCGCAGACGCACTGAGACTATCCCGGGCCCGGCTGTGCTTGGGCCAATCCCCAGCGTGCTTGACTAGGCAGCCTGGACCACACCCTGCGGCGGCATCAGTGGAATGCCGGGGCTGCGGCCGGCAACAAGATCGGCCAGGACACGGCCGGAGCCGCAGGACAGCGTCCAGCCGAGATGGCCGTGGCCGGCATTGATCCACAGCCCCTTGACGCGGGTCTTACCGATCATCGGTGTGCCTGAGGGGCTGACGGGGCGCAGGCCAGCCCAGACCCGTGCCGCCTTGATGTCGAGATGCTGCGGCAGCTCCGGGAAGGTGAAGCTGGCATTGGCGATGATGGCTTCGGCGCGCGGGATCGCCGGGGTGTTGTCATAGCCGGTGATCTCGGCAGAGCCGGAAATTCGCATGCGATCGCCAATGGGAATGATGCCGAACAGCTTGCTGTCGTCGATCACCGGCACGCTGGGCGCGGCATTCCAGCCTGCGCGCTTGAAGGTGATGGACACACCCTTCACCGGGTAGATCGGCACGCGAATGCCGTTCTTGGCCAGGAGTGGTGCAGAAAAACTGCCCAGCGCCACCACCACGGTATCGGCGGCGATCCGGCCCTTGTCGGTGATGACGCCGGTCACGCCCCCGCCCTCGGTCTCGATGCGCTGCACCGTTTCGTCGAAACGCAGTTTCACGCCTTTGGCCGCCGCTGCGGCAGCAAGCCCCTGGGTAAACTTGTTGCAGTCACCGACCTCGTCGCGCGCGAAGTAGAGCGCGCCCGCCAGGGTCGGTTTAGTATCGCGTAGCGCGGGTTCGATCTCGACGGTGCGCTCGGGGCTGATGCGTTCGAACAGCAGGCCGAACTGGGCGAGGTAGGCGCAGGAGCGCTCGGCATTGCCCAGGGATTCGGCGGAGCGGTAGATCTTCAGCACGCCGCGGGTAGCGCGGTCGTAATTGATCCCGGTCTCCGCGCCGATCTCCTGCAGCGACTTCAGCGAATGCAGCGCGAGATGGAGATTGGCTTTTGCGTTGGCGCGGAAGCGATCCGGCGTGCAGTTGCGGGCGAAATCGATGCCCCAGCGGAACATGTGCGGAATGGCACTGTAGCGCAGCAGCAGCGGAGCATTCTCCTTGCCCAGCCATTTGACGATCTTGGTCGGCATGCCGGGCTGCGACCAGGGCTCGACTTCGCTGGCATGGATGACGCCGCCATTGCCCCAGCTCGTTTCCATGCCGGCTTCGCTCTGCCGCTCCACCAGCACGACGTCATGGCCGGCTTTTTTCAGATACCAAGCGCTTGCCGCGCCGACAGCGCCGGCACCCAGGACAACAGTGGTCATCGGCTTCCTCCCTGTCGGCCCGCCGCAGAGCCGCTATGGATTTTTAGAGCGGTTATAGTTCTTTTGCTTTTCGCCCTGGCCGGCCGCGGGCGGTTTCCCCTGTCTGCGCCTGGCCGTTGCCCGACTTCGGCGCCACCCACATCGATTCCCGCTCGCGCTCGATCCGGCCCGCCACATCGCGGGCGATCTGGCGCAGGATTTCCTCCGATAGCCGCTTGGACTCGCTGTAGAGCTCACTGATCAGTCGAAGGTGGCTGGTCATCTCGTGGAAGGCGCGCATTGGGTCGCGCGCCGCCACCGCCTCATAGATCGCCGTGTGATCACGAATCGAGAGACGGTCGGCGTCGGGCATATGGATGGTCGTCGTGCGCTGATCGATCAGCCAGCCGACCAGCGCGTCATGCACGCCGGTGAAAATCGGATTGCGGGTGATGACGGTGAGCTCGGCGTGGAAGGCGACATCGGTGCGCACGAAAAGGCCGGTATTGCCGATGGCCGCGGCATTGGCGTCGAGTGCCGCCTTCAGCCGCCGGATATCCTCGTCGGTTGCAACCCGTGCCGCCTGCCAGGCCACGCCCGCCTCGAACAGCAGGCGCGTCTGCTCCATATGCTCATGGCCCTGCGAGGTCGAGGTCATGCGCCGAATGAGGCTCGCGATCTGGCCGGTCAGGAACTTGCCGGATGGCGCCGTCACCCGTGCGCGCGTGCCGCTGGTGATCTCCACCAAGCCCTGCTGCTGCAAGGTGAACAGGGCCTGGCGCACCGAAGGCCGGCCGACCCCGAAGCGCGCGGCCAGCTCCTTCTCGGAAGGCATGGGCGCACCTTCCTTGAACTCGCCGGTGGAAATGGCGCGCTCGATATGCTCGGCTATTTCGTCCGCCCGCTTGCGGCGGCCCAGGGGCATGGTGGATAGCGGTACTTTCATGCGCTCGCTCGAATTGATGGGGCTCAGCCAGGGAGCATGTCCCATCCCCAAGCTGGCGTCATTTCCAGCAATTCGCGGCAAAAGGATCAAACTGTCAATAGGTATTCATCCTATTTATCCTTGACCCCGAAAAGGCCATCTACTTAACTAAAAGCGGTGCCAGTGATGCGGCCGCCGAGGGGGGCGTTCGGTACCGCCACTGAGGCAAAAATGACCGCCCGGGGATCGCCCGGCATGGCGGGAGGCAAGTGAGCCAATGCGGCGTTCCGAGGTTCCCACGCCCGCGCTTCTCGTCGATATCGACATCCTTGATCGCAACATCGCCATCATGCGCGACTGGTCGATAAAGACCGGCGTCAGGCTGCGTCCCCATGCCAAGGCCCATAAATGCGTGGAGGTCGGCCAACGGATCATGGCTGCCGGCGCCCTTGGCATCTCCTGCGCGACCATCGGTGAAGCCGAGGTCATGGCGCTGGGCGGCATCACCGGCATTCTGATCACCGCGCCGATGGTGGCGGCGGATGCCATCGAGCGCCTGCGCCGGCTGATGCTGCGGGGAGCGCATCTCGCCGTCGTTGCCGATCATCCCGATTCAGTGAAGCTGCTGGCCGATGTGGCCGCCGGCGCGGGCCGCAAGATCGACATCCTGGTGGATGTCGATGTCGGCATGGGGCGCACGGGCTGTCACGACATCGCCGATGCGGTGGCGCTGGCGAAACAGGTGAAGGCAACGCCATCGCTGAACTACGCCGGCATCCAAGCCTATTGGGGCAACCTGCAGCATGTCACGCCCTTCGCGGAGCGCGCGCAACGCATCGGCGTGCAGATGCAGCGGGTCAAGGCCGTCATCGAGGCGCTGACGGTAGCCGGGCTGAAGCCGGCGATCGTCAGCGGCGGTGGCACCGGCAGCCATCGCATCGATGCGCTGGCGGGCCTTTTCACCGAGATCCAGCCCGGCTCCTACCTGTTCATGGACTCTGCCTATCGGGCGATCAGCATTTCGGAGAACGATAATCCCTTCCAGCCCTCGCTGTTCGCGGCGGCGAGCGTGGTCTCCGTCAACACGCCCGGTCGCATCGTGGTGAATGCCGGGTGGAAGGCCTTCGCCGCCGACAGCGGCAAGCCGGCGGCCCTGCGCGGTGCGCCCGCGGGTAGCGAGTACCGCTTCATGGGCGATGAGCATGGCGCGCTGGACTTCCCGGCCGATGCCGCCAAGCCGAAGCTGGGTGCGATCATCGAGTTCCTGACGTCGCATTGCGATCCGACCGTCAACCTCTACGGCGCCTTCCATGTCGTGCGGGGCGACGAGGTCATCGACATCTGGCCGATCCGGGCCCGCTATTAGACCGATATCTGGAGACCATGATGATCAAGAAGTGCTATCGCATCGACCACAACGTGCCGATCTCCAAGACGGTGCGCGCCGGAGATTTCGTGTTCACCTCGGCTTTCGGCCCGTGGCTGTTCGATCCGCGCAACGTCACCTTCGATGCAGACGGCAATATCCTCGATGACGGCACGGGCCTGGGCTCGATGCCCTTCGACGAGCAGGTGCACAAGACCTTCGGTTTCATCAAGCATGCGCTGGATGTGGCCGATTGCACTTTGGACGATGTGGTTCACGCCGAATGCTGGCTGACCGATGCGCGCGATTTTGTGCCTTTCAACGCGATCTACGGCACCTATTTCACCAAGGATCCGCCGGTGCGCTGCATCTTCCCCATGAAGTTCATGTTCAACTGCAAGGTCGAGATGAAGGTCACCGCCTACAAGCCGCTAAAGGCCTGATGCCGGCGCGGGCCAACCTTTTCCAGGTCGTCACCTTTGCGGCGGATCCGCTGCATGGCAATCCTGCCTTCGTACTGACGGAGACGGGCGAAGCCTCGGACAAGGCGCTCGCCTCGGCCTGCGCCATGCTGCGCACCGATGTGATCGCGGTGGTGGGTGCGGGGTCCAATGGCAGCGCATCGCTGAAGTTTTTTACCAAGGACGGGCCGCATCCCGGGCCCGGCCATTCCACGCTGGCGGCAGCGCACACGGTGCTGCGCGGCAGCGGCGCGCCGCGCGCGGTGACGTTTCATCTGGCCAGCGGCGACAAGCGGCTGGCCCATGTCGAGGGCGACCGCATCCTGGTCGATTTTCCGGTCATGCCGGGCACTAAGGTAGATCGGTCGGCCGAGATGGAAGCAGCCCTCGGCGCGCGGCCGCGGGAGACCTGGGTCGCACCGTTCGGCTACGTGGCGATCTATGACGATGCGTCGGCTATCGCCCGCATGCAGCCTGATCTCGGCAAGGTCGCGACTTTCGACCGCAGTGCGGTGATTGCAACCGCCCTGGGTGGTGCCGCGGCCGATATCGTCATCCGGGTCTTCGCACCCAATGTGGGCCTGCCGGAGGATCCTGTCTGCGGCACGGCCCATCGCATCATCGTGCCCTATTGGGCGCAGCGCCTCGGCAAGAAGAAGATCCACAGCCGCCAGCTGTCGCCGCGCGGGGGCGATCTGTGGTGCGAGGACAAGGGCGAGACAATCGTCATCGGCGGCGAAAGCAGCCTGGTGATCGACGGCCACATCAGGCTGCCGGAATGACGCGGCACAATTTCATCCAGCCCACTGAAACGGGCCCGGTTGTCGACCTGGTGCATGGCGATTACGCGCTGACCGTCGCACCCGGCTTCGGCGCGCGGATGGTGCGCTTCAGTCATAAGGGTCGCAACTTGTTGCGCCCGACACCGGATGCGGTCATCGCCAGGCCGATCGTCTATGGCTTTGCCGGCTTTCCCCTGATGCCTTATTCGGGTCCGTTGTTCGGCCGCGACTTCCCCTATGGCGGATTCAATTTTGCCGGCACGCGTTACGACCTTGGCCGCAATGTCCGCGAAGAGCCGACCATGACCCATGGGGAAGCTTTCGTGCGCGCCTTCACGGTGAAGGAGCGGAGCAAATCGGCGGCGGAGATGGAGATGGTTCACGAGCCGACGCCCGGTACCTTCCCGTTCCGCTTCCGTGGCCAGATGCGCTACAGCCTTTCCGACAAAGGACTCTCGATCCTGATGCGCGTCACCTCGCTGGATCACCGGCCGATGCCGGCGGGGCTTGGCATCCATCCCTATTTCCCCAAGCCGCCGGGCACGCGGCTCAAATTCTTTTCCATTGGCGTGTGGCCACCGGATGGTCCCGATGTCGTGGACAAGGGGTGTATGCCGCTGACCGAGGGTCTCAGCTTCAATGACGGGCCGGATGTCTCGAAAATGGTGGTCGATCGCCTCTATGAAGGCTGGGATGGCCGCGCCGAGGTGATCGCGCCGGATGGCCATCGCACTGTGATCGAAGCCGATGGCGTGCTCGACAAGATGCAGATTTACAGCGCCTGGAATTATCCCTATGTCTGCATCGAGCCGGTAAGCAACACCAATGACGGCTTCAACCGCATGGACGCCGGTGTCGGCAGCCACGGCGTGCGCATTCTCGATCCCAACCGCGCAATCGAGGGAACGGTCAGAATCTACGCAGGCTAACTAAAGCTCGGCGTTGACGATGAAGCCCGCGTCCACCAGCAGGGCCGCCGACGTCACGTAGCTCGCATCCTCCGACAACAGGAACGAGACGACCGAGGCGATCTCCGAGGGCTTGCCGACGCGCCCCAGCGCGATGCGCTCGAGGTAATATTTCAGCACTTCCGGTTGCTCGAACAGGCCGGCGGCCATGGGCGTATCGATGGCGCCAGGCTCTATGGCGTTGACGCGAATACCGTGCTTGCCTAGTACGGCACCCAGCGCCTTGGCCAGCATGCTGATGGCGCCCTTGGTGCCGCAATAGGCGACCTGGGTGGGTGCCCCCACATGGGCGGAAATCGAGCTGGTCATGACGATGGCCCCGCCATGGCCTTCCTTCACCATCTGGCGCGCGCCTTCGGTAGCAACGACCCATGTGCCGCGGACATTCGTCTCGAAGAGCTTGTTGAACTCCTCGATGGGCGTGTTGTCCCAGGTCATGAAGGGATTGATGCCGGCGTTGGAGACGATGTAGTCGAGGCGCCCGCCGCGCCTGGCGGTGGTGGCGACCATGGCCTTCACCTGGTCGGGATCGCGCATGTCGGCGGCGACATCGAAGGCTTCGCCGCCGGCTGCCTTGACCATGGCAAGCGTCTCCTCGGCGCTGAGATCGGGAAGCCGGTTCACACAAACCAGCGCGCCTTCGGAGGCCAGGCGCACGCAGATCGCCTGACCCTGTCCCTGCGTCGCACCCGTCACAATGGCGACCTTCCCGGCAAAACGGCGTTCCATCGCTCTCTCCCCTGTCAGGTGCCGTGGCTCAGAACATCGCGATCGGGTTCCACGGACAGCCCGTGGCACCCGGCAGGCGCAGCGGCAGGCCGGTCACGAAGAACTCCCAGCGCTTCTCCTCCAGGCAGGCCTGATGGACTTCCTCGAGCTGCAGGCTGTCGGAGACCAGCATTCCCATGGAGGTCAGCTGCAGGGGATGGATGGGATAGGGCACACCCTGGACATTGCTGGGCACGGTCTCGCCATCGCCATCGGGCAGGAACGCGGCGATCTTGCGCTCATGCATCCAGGGCACGGTATCGACATGCAGGCCCGCCTTGCCCTGGCCCCCCGGCGGGTAATCATTGCTCCAGGCGCCGAGCGCGAGACGGCGCGCATGATGGCCAGTGCGGAAGACGAGGATATCGCCTTCGCCCAGGCGCACACCCTGAGATTTCTCGATCTCCTCCAGCTCAGCGCGGGTGATGGCTTCGCCGGGCTCGAGCCATTTGACCTTGCGGAAATGGGCGGCATCCAACATCACACCGCGCCCCACGATACCCTTGTTGTATGCCGCGATGCTGCCCCATTCGGAGCCGCGCGAGGTCAGCAGAGAGGCGGGCTTGCCGTTGTAGAGCTTGCCCTTCCAGGCGACGTGGTTGAGTGCGTCGACATGGGTGTGGGCATCGCCGTGGCTCGCCATGCCGAGATAGCACATGCCGAAGGAAAGCCCGCTCTCGCTGATGGGAATGTCATGCATCAGCGACATGAAATGCACGGCGGGATTCGGATTGTCGGGACCCGCCTGTTTGTTGATGGGGATCGCCATGGAGACGCAGCGGCCCTTGCGCACCAGCTTCGCCGCCGCTGCGATCTTGTCCGGCGTGATGTAGTTCAGCGTGCCGAGCTCGTCATCCGGCCCCCATTTGCCCCAGTTCTTGACCTTCTCGAACAGCGCCTCGAATTCGCCAAGCGAGACGGGTGCCGGCGGCGTGAGGGTCCGGGTCGTGGTCTGGCTCATGATGCCTCCGTTGAATTCCTTGCCGGGCGGCAGTCTAGCGCGCCAAGGCGGACGTGGATGAAACGATCAAAAAAATGAAGCCCATCGATCCCCGGGCGGGACCGATGGGCCGGGTCTTGTGTCAATCGTAGGTGTGCACCTCGAACGATCGCATCCCGTGGTCGGCATTCGTCTGTCCGACCCCGAAATTGAACCCGATCCCGGGAGCACCCGACTTGATCTGATCGTCGATCACCGAAATCGATTTGACGCCGTTGAGATAACCGGTAATCACGTTGCCGACGATGGAGGCCTCGATCAGGTCGCCATCCTTGATGCCGTATTGCTTGCGGACGTCTGGCGAGAGGTCGGACAAAGTGATG
>CAZQLF010000007.1:0-801 GCA_964594035.1 uncultured Rhodospirillaceae bacterium
TCGTCATTGGCAATGGCCTTGCCCTGCGGCGTCTTCTTGCCGATGGCCCCGGCGCAGGAGGGATAGACATAGAAGGCGCCGTCCGGCTTGTCGCAGGAGAGGCCCTTCACCTGGTTCAGCATCGCGACGACCATGTCGCGGCGTTCCCGAAACTTTTCATTGTGGACGGGAATGAAACCCTGCGGCCCGTTGAGCGCCTCGACCGCCGCGGCCTGGCTGATGGAGCTCGGGTTCGTCGTGCTCTGCGACTGCACCTTGGCCATGGCCTTGATCAGCGGCGCCGGGCCGCCGCCATAACCGATACGCCAGCCGGTCATGCAATAGGCCTTGCTGACGCCGTTCATGGTCAGTGTGCGCTCATAGAGCTTCGGCTCGACCGCGGCGATGGTGGCGAATTGCACGCCGTCATAGAGCAGGTGCTCGTACATATCGTCGCTCAGGATCCAGATCTGCGGATGGCGCACCAGCACGTCGGCCAGCGCCTTCAGCTCGGCCGCCGAATAGACGGCGCCGGTCGGATTGCTCGGGCTGTTCAGGATCAGCCATTTCGTCTTCGGCGTGATCGCGGCCTCGAGATCCTCGGCGCGCATCTTGAAGCGATTGTTCTGCGGGCAGTTCACGACCACCGGTTTGCCGCCGCAGAGCAGCGCGATGTCGGGATAGCTTACCCAATACGGCGCCGGTATGATCACCTCATCGCCTTCCTGCACCGTCGCCAGCAGGGCGTTGAAGATCACCTGCTTGCCGCCGGAGGAAACGGTGCTCTGCTCCGGCTTGTAGTCGAGCTTCTTCTCGCGCCGG
>CAZQLF010000007.1:811-17019 GCA_964594035.1 uncultured Rhodospirillaceae bacterium
CTTCAGCGCGTCGGTGCCGTCGACGGCGGTGTATTTCGTATCGCCGCGCTTGATTGCGGCGATCGCCGCGTCCTTGATGTTGTCCGGCGTGTCGAAATCCGGCTCGCCGGCGCCAAGACCAATGACGTCGCGCCCCGCCGCCTTCAGTTCACGGGCCTTCTGGGTGACCGCGATGGTGGGCGAGGGTTTGATGCGTCCGAGGCGTTCGGCAAGGAAACTCATGGCAGGCTCCGGGGCAAAAGGCGGCGGACCATACCCCGGAACGCGGCACGGAACAATGTCACGCGATGGCCATGGCCCAGCGCCATCGTCACGCCTATCGTGAGGACAACCGCCGAAGGGAATTGCCGTGATCGATCATCGCCAGACCCAGCGCGCCGCCGACTCCTGGCGCCTTTTCACCGATATGCCGCTGGACCGCCTGCTGGCGCCCGCGGAAGCCGGCGCCGACGGGCGCGCCGCGGCAATCGCGCTCTATCACGACATGCTGGCTCATGTGCCGGCCTATCGTGCCTTTCTTGCCGAACGTGGCATCGATCCGGAGACCATTCGCGTGGCCGGCGATCTCGAACGCATTCCGCTGATGACCAAGGCCAATTACGTGCAGCGCTTTCCGCTCAACGAGCTGGTGCGCGGCGGCAAACTCACCGGCTGCGACATGATGGCGGTCAGCTCGGGTTCAACAGGCAAGCCGACTTTCTGGCCGCGCTTTGCCAGCGACGAGCTGGCGAGCGCGCAGCGCTTCGAGCAGGTCTTCCACGACAGCTTCCGCGCCGATGAGCGGCGAACGCTGGCCGTCATCTGCTTCGCGTTGGGAAGCTGGGTCGGCGGCCTCTACACGCTCGCCTGTTGCCGCCATCTAGCTGCGAAGGGCTATCCGATCCTGGCGATCGCGCCGGGCATGAACAAGCCGGAGATCTTTCGCATCCTGACCGAGCTCAGTCCCGGTTTCGACCAGACCGTTCTGCTGGGCTATCCGCCCTACCTGAAGGACGTGATCGACGGCGGTGCGGCCGCCGGCATCGACTGGCCAAAGCTGAAAATTCGCCTCGTCATGGCGGGCGAGGTCTTCAGCGAGGAATGGCGCGACATGCTCGCCGAGCGCCTCGGCAGCAGCGATCCGCGCTACGATTTTGCCTCGCTCTATGGCACGGCGGATGCCGGCGTGCTCGCCAACGAAACACCGCTCTCGGTGCAGATCCGCCGTTTCCTCGCCGGACAGCCGGATGCGGCGCGTACGCTGTTCGGCGAATCGCGCCTTCCGACGCTGGCGCAGTACGACCCGATGAGCCGGCTGTTCGAGGCGGCCGAGGGCACGCTGCTCTTCTCGGGCGACAATGGCGTGCCGCTACTGCGCTATCACATCGCCGACAATGGCGGGCTGATCGCCTATGACGACATGATGCGCTTCCTGGCCAAGCACGATTTCGACCCGTTGCCCGGTCTGGCCTCGCACAACTGGCGCGGCGTGCGGCGCCTGCCCTTCGTCTATGTGTTCGGCCGTTTGAACTTTGCGGTCTCCTATTTCGGGGCGAACGTCTATCCCGAGAACATCGGCGTGGGACTCGAACAGCCCGATGTGGCGCCCTGGACCACCGGCAAGTTCGTGGTCATCGCGCGCGAAGGCCTGGACAAGGCGCCGCAGCTTTACGTCGCCGTGGAATGCGCGCCAGGAGTTGCCGGCGATGCGGCGAAGGAATCCGCCATGGCGAACTCGATCCTTGCCCAGTTGCTGCGGCTCAATACCGAGTTTGCCAATTACACGCCGGCGGAATTTCGCCGCCCGTTGGTGGAGATGAAGGCCACCGGCGATCCGGACTGGTTTCCGTTGGGCGTGAAACACCGCTACTCGCGGCAGGCGTAGGAAGGAAAGAATCGAACCATGGGCGCAAACCGCGCCTGACTCTCGCGGGCATCCAAATGTGGACGGCCCCGGACATGACGATCTGGGGGTTGACACGGCCGAAGATCGCTTTCTTCTGTGCCTCTGTGGTTTGTCCCTTCTTCACGTAAGTCCGTAGCTCCCGCCATCCTTTGGCCCCAAGAAATCGCGGATTCGCCATATTCCCGCGCTGCGCGCGCCATGGCGGCGGTGTTTCTTCTGCCGCATGTTCCACAAACGGATCGAACCGGCCGCGCATGGCGTGAATTCGCGCCCGATGATCGACGAGACCTGGCCGCGGCCATGGCCGAGCCCGCAGGACGAAATCCGCGACCGCCGCCGTCGGCTTCGCTGGGCCAATGTCGGTTTCTCGCTTGTCGCCTTCTTGCTGCTGTCCGTAGCGGTGATTTCCATCCTCTATGTCGGGCCCTCACCCATTCCTGGGCCTGGCGCGCCGCCGCTGCAGCTGCACCACTCGGCAGTCCCGCGCTAGGCGGCACATAGCATGCTAGGGTTGCGGCATGGATCATGCTGCGGACATCCTCGCCTGGCTCGCCGACGGCGCCCGCTCGGCAACCACCTCCGAGACGGTGCTCGCGGAGCTCTGCCAGAGGTTGACAACCATCGGCCTGCCGCTGAGCCGGGTTGCCGTGTTCGTGCGCACGCTGAACCCCAACAATATCGGGCGGCGCTTCATCTGGCGCAGCAACAGCGAACCGGTCGAGGTCCTCGACGGCGAGTTCGACCTGCTGAGCAGTGATGACTATCTCAAGAACCCGATCGCTGTGGTCCAGCGCGACGGCCGGCGGATTCGCCGCCGTTTGATCGATCCGAATTCGCCGATGGACTATCCAGTGCTGCAGGAATTCAAGGCCGGCGGCGTCACCGACTATCTCGCCAGCCCGCTGATCGCCACCGACGGGCTGGTCCATGTCGCCACATGGAGCACCACCCATCCGAACGGTTTTTCCGAGGCAGATATCGGCATTCTGGACGCCGTGGTGCCGCTGCTGGCCCGTGTGGCGGAGATCCGGGCCCTAAGCCGCACAGTGGTGACCTTGCTCGATACCTATGTCGGCCATCAAAGCGGTGAGCGGATCCTGGCAGGACGCATCCGGCGCGGTGCCACCGAAATGATCCGCGCCGTGATCTGGCTTTCCGATCTGCGCGGCTTTACGCAAATGACCGAGCGTTTGCCGGGCCCCACCGTTATCGCCATGCTGAATCGCTATTACGATTGCCAAATTCCGCCGATCCTCGAACGTGGTGGCGAGGTACTGAAGCTGATCGGCGACGGGTTGCTGGCCATCTTTCCCGTCGCCAGCGAAACAGCCGAAGCCGGCGTCTGCAACGAGGCGCTCTCGGCGGCACGCGACTTTCGCCGCCGCGTGACGGAGCTGAATGATCCTGCCGGTGATCGCAGCGTCGAAAGGCTGCGCTTCGGCCTGGCGCTGCATATCGGCGAGCTGCTCTGGGGCAATATCGGCGGCGGCAACCGGCTCGACTTCACCAGCATCGGTCCGGCCATCAACCTCGCCGCCCGGCTGGAGAGAGTCAGCGCCGAGCTCGGCCGCAGCGTGCTGGTCTCCGCCGAATTCGCGAAACACTGCCGGGGCCGGCTCTCATCCCTGGGCGATTTCGCCCTCAAAGGTATTGCTCAGAGGACCGTTGCCTACGACCTGCCGGAGGAGACACCGGAGCAAGCCGTTCAGGTCTAGACATATCCACCGGCGGCGACGCCGGCATGGTTGCGCCGGCGGGTTTGTGCCCTATATGTTCTCCCCATGCTTCGTGAAGCACCGCTCGCTCCTATCCTGCCATCCTTCGTCCGCCGGCCGCCGCGCGCGCCCGACGGAACGCCCTTTCGAATCGTCTCGGAATTCAAGCCGGCGGGCGACCAGCCCCAGGCCATCGCCGACCTGATCGCCAGCGTCGGTCAAGGCGAGCGCGACCAGGTCCTGCTGGGGGTCACCGGCTCGGGCAAGACCTTCACCATGGCCCATGTCATCCAGCATTTTCAGCGCCCGACCCTGATCCTGGCGCCGAACAAGACCCTGGCCGCCCAGCTTTACGGCGAGATGAAGAGCTTTTTCCCCGACAACGCGGTCGAGTATTTCGTCTCCTACTACGACTACTACCAGCCCGAGGCCTATGTACCGCGGACCGATACCTATGTGGAGAAGGAAAGCTCGGTCAACGAACAGATCGACCGCATGCGCCACTCCGCGACCCGCGCGCTGTTCGAACGGCGCGATGTGGTGATCGTCGCCTCGGTCTCCTGCATCTACGGCATCGGCTCGCCGGAGACCTATTCGACGATGACCGAGACGCTGAAGGTCGGCAGGGATGTGGACCGTCTGCAGCTTGTGCGCCGGCTTGTCGAGCTGCAGTACAAGCGCAACGACGCGAACTTCTATCGCGGCAGCTTCCGGGTGCGCGGCGACTCCCTCGAAATCTTTCCCGCCCATATGGAAGACCGCGCCTGGCGGTTGTCTCTGTTCGGCGACGAGATCGAGAGCATCAGCGAGTTCGATCCGCTCACGGGCGAAAAGGACCAGGATCTCGAGGAGATCAAGCTTTACGCCAACAGCCACTACGTGACGCCGAAGCCGACCCTGCACCAGGCGGTGAAGCTGATCCGGGTCGAGCTGAAGACGCGCCTCGAAGAACTGAACCGCGAAGGGAAGCTGCTGGAGGCCCAGCGGCTGGAGCAGCGCACGGTCTTCGATATGGAAATGATCGAGGCGACGGGCAGCTGTGCCGGCATCGAGAACTATTCACGGTTCCTCACCGGGCGTAACCCGGGCGAGCCGCCGCCGACATTGTTCGAATATCTCCCCGAGAATGCGCTGCTGTTCGTCGACGAGAGCCATGTCACAGTGCCGCAGCTTGGCGGCATGTATCGCGGCGACTATGCCCGCAAATCGACCCTGGCCGAGTACGGCTTCCGCCTGCCCTCCTGCATCGATAACCGCCCCCTGAAGTTCGAGGAGTGGGAGGCGATGCGCCCGCAAACGACCTACATCTCGGCCACGCCTGGCGATTGGGAACTGGCGCGCACCGGCGGCGTCTTCACCGAACAGGTCATCCGCCCCACCGGCCTCATCGATCCACCCACCATCATCCGACCGACCGAAAGCCAGGTCGACGATGTGGTGGCCGAATGCCGCGAATGCGCGCGGCTCGGCCAACGCGTGCTGATCACCACTCTGACCAAACGCATGGCGGAAGACCTGACAGAGTACATGCACGAAGCGGGCGTGCGCGTTCGCTATATCCACTCCGACGTCGAGACGCTGGAGCGCATCGAGATCATCCGCGATCTGCGGCTCGGCGCCTTCGACGTGCTGATCGGCATCAACCTGCTGCGCGAGGGCCTCGACATTCCCGAGGTGGCGCTGGTCGCCATCCTCGATGCCGACAAGGAAGGCTATCTGCGCTCCCAGACCGCGCTCATCCAGACCATCGGCCGCGCCGCGCGCAATGTCGATGGTCGGGTCATCCTCTATGCCGATGTGATGACGCAATCGCTGAAGGCGGCCATCGCCGAGACCGACCGGCGCCGCGAGAAGCAGAGGGCTTACAACGAATCCAAGGGCATCACCCCGGAATCGGTGAAAAAGGGCATCGGCGACATTCTGCAGAGCGTGTATGAGCGCGACCGGGTGACCGTCGACACTGGCGTGGCCGGCGAGGTGCACAATCTCGGTCACAATCTGCAGGCCACCATTGCCGATCTGGAAGGCAAGATGCGCCAGGCTGCCGCTGATCTGGAGTTCGAGGAGGCCGCGCGGTTGCGCGACGAGATCCGCCGGCTGGAGGCGCTCGATCTCGGCGTCTCTGAACCGGGCTTCGTCCGCCCGCGCTCCACCGCAGGGATGGCGGGCCGCGTCACCGGTCAGGGCTTCGGCGGGAAGAATGTCGGCCGGCCCGCTTACGGCTCCAACCGGCGTGGCTCGAGCGGGCGACCCAAGGGTAATCGGCCGAAGCGCTGAACGTTTTGGAGGGGCGACCATGAGGGAACTGAAGTTGCCGGCGATCGATCCTGCGACGATCAAACCGCGGATCGGCAGCGGCTATCCCAAGCGCCTTCAGGCGGATTGTGCCAAGCGCGAAAAACGCGTCCTCGGCGATCCCGTGGGCATCACTCGCTACGGCGTCAATCTGGTACGCCTGCCGCCGGGCACCGCCTCGGCGCTGCGCCACTGGCACACAAAGGAGGAAGAGTTCGTCTATATCGTGGAGGGCGAGATTGAACTGGTGACCGATGCAGGCGCCCAGACGCTGAAGACTGGTATGGCGGCGGGTTTTCCGGCCGGCAAGGCAGACGGTCATCATCTGGTCAATCGCTCCAGCCGCGATGCGGTGTATCTCGAAATCGGCGACCGTTACGAGGACGACGAGTGCGTCTATCCCGACCACGACCTGCGCCTGATTCCGGCCGATGGTGACCAGGTCTTCGTCGACCGCGACGGCAAGATTTTGAAGCCCGGCGAGTAAGCCCTCGATCACCGAAAAGAGATTCGCAGAGGCAGGCCTGCGCACCCACTTAGCGGCCCGGCAGGCCGTCTTATGACGCCAAATGCGACGGCCAATTGACCACCCAACTTCACCGGAGGCATGGTTGCATCATGGCTGACACGACCGATACCAGGACGGCTGGCAAAATCGTCAAGAGCGACGCCGAGTGGCGCAAGCAGCTCTCGCCCGAGCAGTTCCGCGTACTGCGCGAGCATGGCACCGAGCGCGCCTTTACCGGCAGGTATGCCGATCACCACGAGGACGGCGTGTACACATGCGCTGCCTGTGGCGAGCCGCTGTTCGATTCAAAAACAAAATTCGAATCCGGCACGGGCTGGCCAAGTTTCTTCCAGCCGGCAGAGGCGAAGCAGGTGGAAACGAAGACCGACAAAAGCCTCTTCATGACCCGGACCGAGGTGCATTGCGCGCGCTGCGCCGGGCATCTGGGTCATGTCTTTCCCGATGGGCCGCGTCCCACGGGCCTGCGCTATTGCATCAACTCCGCCTCCCTGGACTTCAAGCCGAGGAAGGCGTGAACGTCCTCGTCGTCTTCTCTCATCCGCGGCGGAACTCTTTCTGCGGCTCGGTGATGGATTCTTTCGTCGCCGGGCTGGCGCAGACCGGGCACAAGGCGGAGATCGCCGACCTGCATGGCGAGGGGTTCGATCCGCGGATGACGACGGCCGACGAGCCGGACTGGGACAATCCGCGCAAGCGCTATACCGAACAGGTCCTGGCCGAGCAGGCGCGTATCTCGCGCAACGAGGCCCTGGCCTTCGTCTTTCCGGTCTGGTGGTGGTCGCTTCCCGCGATGCTGAAGGGCTGGGTCGACCGGGTGTGGAACAACGGGTGGGCTTATGGCGATGTCACCCTGCCCCATCGCAAGGCGCTGCTGATCGGGACGTGCTCCGGCTCGGCCGCCACATTTGCCAAACGAGCTTATGCCCCGGCAATGCAGGCCCAGCTCGTTGTCGGAATCATGAATTATTGCGGAATCGAGGCCGCGGAAATGGAGCTGCTCTACGACGTCATGGATACGCCGGACATCCGCGCCGGCCATATCGCACGCGCCCGCAGGCTGGGCGAGGCTTTCACGGGCGGCGCCGCTTGAGCGCTGCCCCGGCAGCGCTGGTAACTGGGGGCGGCCAGCGCATCGGCAGGGCCATCGCCCTCGACCTTTCCGCCCATGGCTTTGCGGTTGCCGTACACTACCGGCGTTCGAAGGTCGAAGCGGAAGCGCTGGTGAAAGAGATTTCCGGCCGCGGCGGCAAGGCCATGGCGATCGCCTGCGATCTCGCGCATGAGGCAGAGGTCCAGACTTTGGTGGCCCGTACGGCCCAAGCGTTGGGCCAGCCGCTGACCCTGCTGGTCAACAACGCCTCCAACTTCGAAATGGACAAGATCGACACGGCCACGCGGGAATCCTGGGACCGGCACATCGAAACGAATCTGCGCGCGCCGCTGGTGCTGAGCCAGGCCTTCGCCCGTCAGCTGCCGGAAGGCAGTGAGGGCAATATCGTGAACCTGTTGGACCAACGGGTGTGGAAGCTGACGCCCTATTTCCTCTCCTACACCGTGGCCAAAAGCGGGCTCTGGACCCTGACGCGTACCTTGGCGATGGCGCTTGCACCGCAAATCCGCGTCAACGGCATCGGGCCAGGGCCGACCCTGCCGAGCGAGCGCCAGACGGCCGGCCAATTCCGCCAGCAGCAGGCGGCCGTACCGCTGAAGCATGGCGCAACGCCGGAAGAAATCGCTGCCACCGTGCGCTTCATCCTTGAAACACCGTCGATGACGGGACAAATGATCGCACTCGACGGCGGCGAGCATCTCGGCTGGGCACAATCCTCGCGTGGATTTGTTGCCAGTGAATAGGCAGCGGAGAGAAGATAGGGCCATGGGCAGAATCAAGACGGCAAAGCCGGCACGCTCGAGCGGGTCGCCCGCGGCGTTGCGCGGCGAATCCCGCGTCTTCGTGCACGACCTGGTGATGACGGCGAAGATCGGGCTGCATCAGCATGAGCGCCTGGCCGAACAGCGCGTGCGCATCAATCTCGATCTGACGGTCGCCGACAATCCGGTCATCGATGACGACTATGACAACGTCGTCTGCTATGGGGGGCTGGTCACCGGTGTCCGCCGCGTGATCGGTGCCGGCCATGTGAACCTGGCCGAGACCTTGGCCGAGCGGATCGCCGAGATGTGCCTCGAGGATCGCCGGGTGCTGAGCGCGCGGGTCCGGGTGGAGAAGCTGGATGTTTTCCCGGAAGCGGCAAGTGTCGGGGTGGAAATCGAGCGCTTTCAGGGGCGAACCTGACCGCGCTATTCAGTCATTGTTCGAGCAATGGCAGGAAGTCTTTGAAATAACGTGACTCTCCGCCGGCATATAAATAGCCGCCTGCGGCGGAGTTTTGCACAGGCGGCGATAAGTTCCGCGAAAAGTCACGAGTCAATATCGGATTTCACCGAATGACAAAACTGTAACAACACTGCCAAAAATATACTCGTGACTTCAATAGTTTGAGGTTTCTGCCTAAAAATTATGCAATTCGATGAAACTATGGGAATCGCTGGGCTCATGGGGTGGCCGACGGTAGTTTTCGACAAAGTTATCCACAGATTCCGTGGATATCTGACCGCGAACTGATCCGGTCTATGACAGGCATGGCTGACGATACCGCAGAGAACGGCCAGATTCCGGACCTCGGGGCTGCCCCGGGCGGGGTGCTGGCGCGCGGCGTGGAGGTGATTGCCGACGCACTGAAGCGCCTTCCCGGCACTCCGGGCGTCTATCGCATGCTGAACAAGTCCGGCGACGCGCTCTATGTCGGCAAGGCCCGCAACCTGAAGAAGCGCGTCACCGCCTATACCCAGATCGGGAAACTGCCCGAGCGGCTGCGCCGCATGGTGGCGGAAACCGCCCAACTCGAGATCGTCACCACCAACACCGAGGTGGAGGCGCTGCTGCTGGAGATCAATCTGATCAAGCGGCTGATGCCGCGCTACAACGTGCTGCTGCGCGACGACAAATCGTTCCCCTACATCCTCATCACTGGCGACCATGTCGCCCCGCAGATCGCCAAGCATCGCGGCGCCCGCGCGCGCAGGGGCGACTACTACGGACCGTTCGCATCGGCCGGCGCGGTGCATCGTACGATCACCGCATTGCAGCGCGCCTTCCTGCTGCGCTCCTGCAACGACAGCGTCTTCGGCAGCCGCACGCGGCCCTGTCTGCTCTATCAGATCAAACGCTGCTCGGCGCCCTGCGTGGGCCGCATCTCGCTGGAAGATTATGGCCAGCTCGTGCAGCAGGCGACCGACTTCCTCTCCGGCAAGAGCCGTGACGTGCAGGCGAAGCTGGCGGGCGAGATGCAGGCGGCGAGCGATGCGCTGGATTTCGAACGCGCCGGCGCTATTCGCGACCGGCTTCGCGCGCTGGCCCATGTGCAGGCCCATCAGGACATCAATGTCTCGGAGATCCGCGACGCCGATGTCATCGCCGCGCACCAGGCGGGCGGCCATACCTGCGTGCAGGTGTTCTTCTTTCGCTCCGGCAGCAATTTCGGCAACCGCGCCTATTTCCCCAGCCACGACCGGCATCTGCCGCTGGCCCAGGTGCTGGCGGGATTCATCGCGCTGTTTTACGCCAACAAGCCCGCACCGCCGCTGATCCTGGTGAACGAACTGCCGGCCGAATGCGAGCTTCTGTCCGAGGCGCTGGGGCTGAAGGCCGAACGCAAGGTCGAGATCAGCAAGCCCAGTCGCGGCGCGCGCCGGCACCTGGTGGAGAATGCCCTCGCCAATGCGCGCGAGGCGCTGGCGCGGCGCCTGGCGGAGAATGCCTCGCAACGCCATCTGCTCGAGGGCGTCCAGACGGCCCTCGGTCTGGAACAGGTGCCCCAGCGCATCGAAGTCTATGACAATAGCCATCTGCAGGGCCGCAACGCCTATGGTGCGATGATCGTCGCCGGTCCCGACGGTTTTGTGAAAAGCGCCTACCGGAAATTCTCCATCGCCGGCGAAATCGCACCGGGCGACGACTATGCGATGATGCGCGAAGTCATGAGCCGGCGCTTCGCGCGCGCGCAAAAGGAGGATCCTGAGCGCGAACGTGGCCAGTGGCCCGATCTGGTAATGATCGACGGCGGTGCCGGCCAGCTTTCCGCTACCGAAAGCGCGCTGGCAGATCTCGGCATCGACGATGTCGAGCTTGTCGCCATCGCCAAGGGCCCGGACCGCGATGCAGGTCGCGAGCGCTTTTTCCGTCCGGGGCGCGCGCCCTACAGCCTCGAGCCGCGCGATCCGGTTCTCTACTACATGCAGCGGCTGCGCGACGAAGCCCATCGCTTTGCCATCGGCACGCATCGTGCGAAACGCTCGGCGGATATCGCGCGCTCGCCCTTGGACGAAATTCCCGGCATCGGGGGAAAGCGCAAACGCGCTCTTCTGATGCATTTCGGTTCCGCGC
The DNA here is from genome assembly GCA_964594035.1 of uncultured Rhodospirillaceae bacterium. Lineage (GTDB taxonomy): Bacteria > Pseudomonadota > Alphaproteobacteria > Dongiales > Dongiaceae > DASXQK01. The sequence continues at coordinate 11,683 of CAZQLF010000007.1, forward strand.
GCAGTGTCGCCGCCGCCGGCCTGAGTGATCTGGAAACCGTTGACGGCATCAGCAAGGCCGTGGCGAAAAAGGTTTATGACCACTTTCACGGCCAAAGCTAAGATGTCGGCCTTCGAAGGAATTCCGGCATGACGGCGCTGCCCAACCTGCTGACCCTGTCGCGGATCGTCGCCATTCCGCTGCTGGTAGGCCTGCTTTATTTCGACGGTGCCGGCTGGCGCTGGACGGCGCTCATCCTCTATGCCGCCGCCTGCATCACCGATTTCTTCGACGGCTATTTGGCGCGCAGCTGGCGCCAGGTCTCCAATCTCGGCCGCTTCCTCGATCCCATCGCCGACAAGCTGCTGGTGTCCGCCGTCATCCTGATCCTGGTGGCCGAGCGCCGGCTCACCGGCTGGACCGTGCTGCCGGCGCTCATCATCCTGTGCCGCGAGATCCTGGTCTCGGGCCTGCGCGAATATCTTGCCGGCCTGCATGTGGGCGTGCCGGTCAGCCAGCTCGCCAAGTGGAAGACGCTGCTGCAGATGCTGGCGCTGGGATTCCTCATTCTGGGGGATGCAGGCATGCCGCAATGGCCCATCACCATCATCGGCGAAGCCGGCCTGTGGATCGCGGCGGCCCTCACCATCGTCACCGGCTATGACTATTTCAGGGCCGGCATGCGGCATATGTGATGCGGGTCATCGGCCTTGCAGGCTGGAGCGGCAGCGGCAAGACGACTTTGCTCGCGCGCCTGTTGCCGGAATTGATCCGCCGCGGCTTCAGCGTCTCCACCATGAAGCATGCCCATCACGAATTCGACGTCGATCAGCCGGGCAAGGATTCCTGGCGCCACCGCAGCGCCGGTGCCACCGAAGTGCTGGTGGCCTCGGCCAAGCGCTGGGCGCTGATGCATGAACATCGCGAGGGGGCCGAGCCCAGCGCCGCCGAGCTGATGAAGCAGATGACGCCGGTCGATCTGCTGATCGTCGAGGGGTTCAAGCGCGAGAAACACGACAAGATCGAGATCCACCGGCGCGAGACCCGCAAACCCCTGCTCTACCCCGATGATCCGAACATCGTCGCGGTGCTGAGCGACGAGCCGCTGCTGGAGTGCCAACTGCCGGTGATCGATATCAATGATGTATCGGCCATCGCCGATTTCATTTCCCACCATTTCCGCCTCGCCCGGCGCGCGCCGAAGACCGCCTGATGGCCCAGCTCACCGATGATTGCTTTGCCGCCGGCGGCCCGTTGATGACGATCGACGAGGCACTGGCGCTGATCATGCCGAAACTGACAAACGTGGTGGAAAGCGAATCCGTGCCGCTGGGCGCCGCACTGGGCCGCGTCCTTGCTTCACCTGTCGTCTCATCGATCAGCGTGCCGGAGGGCGATAATTCAGCCGTCGATGGCTACGCCGTGTACGCGGACGATCTCGATCCGACTGCTGAAACGCGATTGCCCATCATGGGCCGTGCGGCTGCCGGGCATCCCCATGCTGGCACACAGGCGCGCGGCACGGCGCTGCGGATCTTCACCGGCGCCCCCATGCCGCCCGGCCCCGACACGGTGATGATGCAGGAAGACTGCGTCGTCGAAGGCGACCGCGTCGTCATCCGGCCGGGCATCAAGCGCGGCAGCAACCGCCGCAAGGCCGGCGAGGATGTGAAGGCCGGCAGCACGATCCTGCGGGCCGGCATCCGCCTGCGCCCGCAGGACGTCGGGCTGGCCGCGGCCATCGGCCGGACCAGCCTCGATGTTGCAAGGCAGCTGCGCGTGGCGTTGTTTTCCAGCGGCGATGAACTGGCCGAGCCCGGTCAGCCGCTGCCCGCCGGCGCCATCTACGATTCCAACCGATTCCCCCTGGCCGCCCCGCTGCGCCAGATGGGGATCGCTGTCAGCGATCTCGGCATTCTGGCCGATAACCGAGAGCGGGTGCAGGGCGCGTTGGCCAAAGCCGCACAGATGCACGACGCGGTCGTCACCTCGGGCGGTGTCTCGGTCGGCGAGGAAGACCACATGAAGGCCGCCGTCGAAGCGCTGGGGCAGCTGCATGCCTGGCGGCTGGCGATCAAGCCAGGGCGGCCGATCGCACTCGGCCAAATTTCCGACGGCGAGCGCCACGTGCCATTCCTTGGCCTGCCCGGCAATCCGGTCGCCGCCATGGTGACGTTCCTGCGCGTGGTGCGGCCAATGCTGCAGCGCCTGATGGGCGCGTCTGAATCGCCGCCACGGCTCTATCGCGTGCGGGCCGATTTCGAACACAAGAAAAAGAAAGACCGGCGTGAATTTCTGCGCGCGCGTCTCGCGCGCGATCCCGATGGCACCCTTGTTGCCCGCAAATTCCCGCGCGAAGGTGCGGGTATTCTGAGCTCGCTGGTGGAAGCCGACGGGCTGGTCGAGCTGCCCGAAGCGTTGACCCGGCTGGAGCCCGGCAGCATGGTGGATTTCCTGCCGTTCAGCGAGGTTGGCCTATGAAGCTGCTCTATTTCGCCTGGCTGCGCACCAAGCTCGGCAGGGCGAGCGAAGAGCTGACGCCGCCCGCCCATGTGCGCAATGTCGGTGAGATGCTGGACTGGCTGCAGACGTTGAGCCCGGCGCATCAGGCGGCACTCGCCGACCGGCGCGCCGTCAAGGTTGCGGTCAACCAGGAGTACGCGGCCCTCGATCACCCGGTGAAGCCCGGTGACGAGATCGCCCTGTTCCCGCCAGTGACGGGCGGATGATTCGCGTCCAGGCCGAAGACTTCGACGTCGGCGCAGAGCTCGCCCGGCTGACCGCTGGGCGCACCGATATCGGCGGGCTGGCGAGTTTCGTGGGTATCGTGCGTGCGCGCAGTGAGACCGGCGCCTTGCAGGCCATGACGCTGGAGCATTATTCCGGCATGACGGAGAAGCGCCTGGCGGAGATCGAGGCGGAGGCGGCGGCGCGCTGGCCGCTATCCGGCAGTCTGATCATCCATCGCTATGGCCGCCTGCTTCCCGGTGAGCGGATCGTCCTGGTGGCAACCGCCTCCTCGCATCGCCAGGCCGCGTTGGAGAGCTGCCAGTTCCTGATCGACTGGCTGAAGACCAAGGCGCCGTTCTGGAAGCTCGAGGAAACGGCCACCGGCAGCCGCTGGGTGGAAGCGCGCGCAACCGACGATCACGCCGCTGAACGCTGGCGGAAGACGTAGAAAATGGATGGCCGGGTCAAGCCCGGCCATGACGTTTGAGAATGAGGCGCCGAACGAGCTTCTACTCGTTCGTCATGCCCGGCCTTGAGCCGGGCATCCACGGTTTCTTCGCGTCTTTACTCCGCCGCGGCGAGGTTTTTGCCGCGCACGGTGGCGGCGTAGTCAGCGACCAGCTGGCGCGCCAGTGGACCCACCTGGAAATTATGCGGGCCGATTTCGCCCACCGGCGTCACTTCCGCCGCCGTGCCGACAATGAAGACTTCATCGGCCTTGTTCAGCTCCTCCGGCATGATCGCGCGCTCGGTCACCTTGATGCCGCGCTTGCGGGCGAGTTCGATCACCGTGCGCCGGGTGATGCCGTCGAGGAAACAATCGGGCGTGGGCGTATGCAACTCGCCGCCGATGCCAAGGAACACATTGGCGCCGGTCGCTTCCGCGATCTGGCCGCGCCAATCGAGCATCAGCGCATCGGCATAGCCTTCCGCTTCCGCAGCATGTTTCGACAGCGTGCAAATCATGTAGAGGCCGGCCGCCTTGCTTGCCGTCGGCGCCGTGTTAGGCGCCGGGCGGCGCCATTTGGAGAAGGTCATGCGGATCCCCTTCTTCAGGGACTCCGGCGAGAAATAGGCAGGCCATTGCCACACGGCGATGGCGAGATGGATCTTGCTTTGCTGGGCTGAAACACCCATCTGCTCGCTGCCGCGCCAGGCGATCGGGCGGACATAGGCATCCTTGAAGCCGGAACGCTTCACCGTCTCGTTGGTCGCCGCGTCGATTTCCGCCAGCGAGTAGGGAATCTTGAAGCCGAGCAGCTCCGCCGAGCGGATCAGGCGCTGGCTGTGGTCGGTCAGGCGGAATACCTTGCCCTCATAGACCCGCTCGCCCTCGAACACCGCCGAGGCGTAGTGCATGGCGTGGGTGAGGATATGGACCTTGGCGTCGCGCCAGCCGACAAACTTGCCGTCGAACCAGATGACTCCGTCGCGATCGTCGAAGGGCTGCACGCTCATGGTCACTCACTCCAATGGAGATATTGCCGGCCGGGAACCTATATTAGTCAGTGTCTCTTTCCATAATGGTACGCCGCTTTCGGAAATTAAGTCAACATGACTGACGTAAAATCTCAAGCGAATCCGCTGTTCTTGCGCGAGGATGAGCTCCGCCAGGGCATCGAGCTGCTGTTCTATGCCTACCGCGACTTCACCGCGGAGGCCGATGCAGTGCTGCAGACCTATGGCTTCGGCCGTGCGCATCATCGGGTGATCTATTTCGTCGGCCGCAATCCCGGCATGCCGGTCTCTGCATTGCTCGACATCCTGAAGATCACCAAACAAAGTCTGTCGCGCGTCCTCGGCCAATTGCTGCGCCAGGGATTCATCCAGCAGCGCCCGGGCACCGACCGCCGCCAGCGTCTGCTCGATCTGACGGCCAGCGGTGCGGAGCTGGAACGCCGGCTGACCGAGGACCAGCGCGCCCTGGTGGCGCGCGCCTATCGCGCTGCCGGCGCGGAAGCCGTGGAGGGATTCCGCAAGGTACTGTTCGGGTTGATCAACGATGCGGATCGTCCGAAGGTCGCGCGCAGCGTCACCGGCGTGGCGCGCCGGGCCTAGAACCGCCATCAGCTAATAAAGCCGTCCGCCATTGGGAACGGGCTTATCCGGACTGATCATCACGACTTCGCCGGCGCCGTCGGGAAAGCCCAGCACCAGCACCTCGCTCATGAACTTGCCGATCTGCTTGCGGGGAAAGTTCACCACCGCGGCGACCTGGCGGCCGACGAGTTCGTCCAGCTTGTAGTGGGTGACGATCTGCGCCGAGCTGCGGCGCGTGCCGATCGCGGCGCCGAAATCGATCGTCAGTTTGAATGCAGGACGGCGCGCTTCAGGAAAGGGCTCGGCCGCAATGATGGTGCCCACGCGCACGTCGATGCGGCGGAAATCGTCATAGGCGATCTCCGGGGTGGTATCGGTGTCAGTCGTACTCATGGCGCGACGCTATAGCGGGGGGAGGAAGAAAAGGGAAGTCGGGGCGTCAAAAGAAAGACCGCCGCGTTCGGGGGAAACGCGGCGGTCTCTGTTCAGGCGGCCCCTCAAGGGGGAGGAGCGAGGCCGCCAGTCTTTAAGTGTTTTCAGAAAGCGCTTAGGCGGCCTTCTTGGTGACCTTCGGCTCGAACGCCGCTT